>NZ_JACJFH010000090.1:0-21429 GCF_014164495.1 Pseudoalteromonas sp. SG41-5
ATAGCACTTAGCTTTGGTGCTGCGCCCAGTAAATTCATTGATGTATACCACAGTATTATAGGTCAGGGAGATGACTCCTTTATAGCGCGGATCATATGGCAACTGCGAATGCCACGAACATTGTTGGCGTTTTTAGCTGGCTCTGGTCTAGCTATTGCTGTTTTAATTTTACAAACCGTAACCCGTAACCCGTTAGCCGATCCTTACTTATTTGGTATTTCATCGGGAGCCTCATTTGGTGTGGTATGTTTTATGACACTAACAGGAGCCAGCGCGGGAATAACAATGTCGGCCGCGGCATTTGTTGGTAGTTTATTGACTATGTTATTACTGGTTTTTATTGCCGGACGAGCAGGTCGCGGACAAGTTGAAAGCATGCTCTTGGCTGGGGTCGCTTTATCCTTTTTATTCAGTGCCTTTACCAGCTTACTTTTATATTTTAGTGATCCGCAGGCGATCACGGCTATTTTATTTTGGACGCTAGGCAGCTTTGCTCGCGCACAATGGTCAACGTTATGGTTACCCGCTTTAGTTATTATTAGTTGCACCGGGCTGATGATGGGTTTTCGTCGGCAACTAAATGCAATGTTACTAGGTGATGAAAGTGCTGCAACTTTAGGAATACCGGTACAGCGGTTTCGGTTATTAATGTTGGTATTGAGCTCATTGATCACTGCAGTGTTAGTGGCGATGTGTGGTGGTATTGGTTTTGTTGGTTTGATGATCCCGCATATAGTACGGTTTTTTGTGTCGCAAGGCACTATTACTGGTTTGATCATGACGGCTTTAGTTGGCGGTATATTTATGGTGTGGGTTGATGTGCTATCGCGTGTTTTACTTGCAAATCAAGAATTGCCAATCGGTGTTATTACTTCTGCAATAGGCAGTATTTTCTTTTTATCGTTACTTTATTTTCGCAAGCGAGAGAGTTAGTCAGATGTTTAATATACCCACAGTAACTAATCAATTTGGTCACCTCATCATTGATAAGATTAACCAAAAAACTAAACCGCTTGGTGCACTTGGACAGTTAGAACAATGTGCAATACAACTGGTTACTTTGTTTAGCCAAAAAGTGGCAAGCGAAGATGCTTTTAAAACCTTTGCACCTGCAATCAATAAGCCTACTTTGCTGGTATTTGCAGGAGATCATGGTGTTGCTGCACAAGGGGTATCGATAGCGCCCAGTGATGTCACCTCACAAATGGTAGCTAATTTTGTCAGCGGTGGTGCCGCTATTAATGTCTTTTGCCAACAGTTAGGTTGGCAATTAGAAGTGATTGATTGTGGTATTTTGCATCCAGTCACAGCGCCAAGTGTCCATAATTGCCGTCTAGGAAGTATAACAAAGCCACTTAATACAGACATGGCAATGAATACCGCGCAGGTACAGCAAGGCTTTAATAATGCTAAACAGCTGGTGCAACAGCTCAGTCATAGTGGTTGTAATACAATTGCCTTTGGCGAAATGGGCATAGGTAATACCACCAGTGCAGCAGCGATTATGGCAGCTATGCTGAATTTACCTGCACAGCAGTGTGTTGGCAAAGGCACGGGTGTTAGTGATGATATTGTTACGCGTAAAATAACAGTTGTAGAGCAAGCGCTGGTATTGCATCAGTTACATTTAGCAGATCCTATTTCACTACTTGCAGCGTTAGGTGGCTTTGAAATTGTGCATATTACGGGAGCTATGTTGGCTGCGGCTGAGCAAGGCATGGCTGTAGTAGTTGATGGCTTTATTTGTAGTGCTGCGGCAATGGCCGCAATTAATATTAACCCAGCAGTGAAAGATTATTTAATTTTTGCACATTGCTCAAATGAGCAAGGCCATCGACTGATGTTGAACGTACTCGATGTTAAGCCACTGCTGCAACTTGATTTACGCTTGGGTGAAGGCACTGGCGCTGCGTTAAGTTTACCATTATTGCAAGCCGCACTTGGTTTTTATAATCAGATGGCTAGTTTTGCTGATGCTGGTGTTAAGCAGGTTGTCAGTTAATGCCTAACCCAGAGGCAAATAAAGTAACGCAATGGCAGTTACTGTTATTAGCAATTAGCTTTTTAACCCGGCTACCGGTGCAGTTGCGCTTTAATGTAAGCGGTGCTCATTTAAATCAAGCAAGTCGCTATTTTGCTTTAGTGGGTTTACTGCTTGGTGGATTATTAGCACTCAGCTACGGCGTTTTTCAATTACTGTTACCAGCATCAATAAGTGTATTACTAATGATGGCGGCCGGGTTGTTATTAACAGGCGCATTTCATGAAGATGGCTGGGCCGATGTATGGGATGGTTTTGGCGGTGGTTGGCAGGTGTCGCAAAAGCTTGCCATTATGAAAGATAGTCGTCTTGGTACTTATGGTGCTGCGGCATTATTTATTATGCTGCTGGTTAAATTTCAAAGCCTACTCTTTCTTAGTGAGTCATTGATTACTGTATTGAGTGCAATTGTTATCGGGCAATGTGTAAGCCGAGTAGTGGCAACCAGTTTAATTATGGGGATGGAGTATGTAAGTGAAGATGCGACTTCAAAAGTAAAGCCGCTTGCTATGCACCTATCGGTCACTAGTTTAGTTACGTTACTTGTAACCGCCGCTACTTTACTGGTTAGCTTGATTGCTGTTGGTGTATTGTTATGGCAAACCGTATTCATTCTTGTAGCAGTATTACTGATCCTAAGAGTCATTTTGATCCGCTGGTTTAAACAGCAGTTAGGTGGTTACACTGGCGATTGTTTAGGTGCCGCGCAGCAGCTAAGTGAAATTGCCATTTACTTAACTTTTGTGAGTGTATTATGAACGCTAACCACACATTTATTTTAGGCGGCGCACGCAGTGGAAAAAGCCGCTTTGCTGAACAGCTTGCACAGCAAAGCAATAAAAGCGTTATTTACCTCGCAACGGCGCAAGCCCACGATACTGAAATGCAAGATCGTATAGTCCATCATCAACAACAGCGCCCTGTCGATTGGCCGTTAGTTGAGGAGCCAATTGCATTGGCTGAAGCGTTACAAACACACAGCAGCAAAGATAACTGTATTTTAGTTGATTGCTTAACCTTATGGTTAAGTAACTGTTTATGTCACGCCACAAGTGATTGTTGGGATGAACAGAAATCAGCACTACTAAATACCCTTGAAAATTTACCGGGGCAAGTGATTTTTGTCAGTAACGAAGTTGGCCACGGTATTGTGCCTTTGGGCGAGCTAAGCCGCCGGTTTGTAGATGAATCAGGCTGGTTACATCAAGCCATTGCCGCAAAAGCTGCGCGAGTTGAATTTATAATGGCAGGTCTTGCCTTAACACTGAAAGGGCAGTCATGATGAAAACATTAATGGTACAAGGTACTACTTCTGATGCAGGGAAAAGTACTTTAGTTGCAGCATTGTGCCGAGTATTTGTTGAACGCGGGATCAAAGTTGCTCCATTCAAACCGCAAAATATGGCCTTAAACAGCGCTGTAACAGAAGATGGCGGCGAAATAGGTCGTGCGCAAGCACTACAGGCGATTGCAGCTAAAGTGGCGCCACGGGTTGATTTTAACCCCATTTTACTCAAGCCCAATAGTGATACTGGCGCTCAAGTGATAATTCACGGTAAAGCCATTAGTAATATGGAAGCAGGTGCTTATCATGATTATAAAAAAGTCGCGATGGATGCGGTACTGGCTTCGCAACAGCGTTTAAGCGAAGAGTTTGAGCTACTGGTAGTTGAAGGTGCGGGCAGTCCGGCTGAAATTAATCTACGTGCGGGTGATATTGCTAATATGGGTTACGCCGAAGCGGTTGATTGCCCCGTGATCATTATTGCAGATATAGATAAAGGCGGTGTGTTTGCGCATTTGGTCGGTACTCTTGCGCTATTAAGCGAGTCAGAACAAGCCCGAGTAAAAGGCTTTGTGATCAACCGTTTTCGTGGCGATATAGGCTTATTACAAGGTGGCCTTGATTGGCTTGAAGAGTACACCGGTAAACCAGTGTTAGGGGTGTTGCCGTATTTACATGATCTCGCCCTAGATGCTGAAGACGCGGTAGCGATAGATAATCAAGTAAGCCAAGCAAAAATAAAAATCGCAGTATTGCTACTTCCTCATATTAGTAACCACACTGATTTTGATGCGCTGCGTTTAAACCCGCAAATTGACATTAATTACATTCGCCATACTCAAGCAATTCCACACGTTGATCTGATCATCATTCCTGGCAGTAAAAATGTTATTAATGATTTAGCCTTTTTAAACAATGAAGGCTGGGGCGAGCAGATTCAGCGTCACTTGCGTTATGGCGGTAAGTTATTAGGTATTTGCGGAGGTTTGCAAATGCTCGGCACAGATATTTATGACCCTGAGGGTGTGGAATCAAGTAAAACACACTGTAAAGCTTTAGGGCACGCTGATTTTACCACTCATTTAGGGCAGCATAAAGTACTAACTCAAGCTGCTGGTGTGATCCATCTTGGCGGTCAACAAGCAAAAGTGGCAGGCTATGAAATACACGCCGGTTGCAGCGCTGGCCCAGCATTTAAAAAGCCTTTTTTACAATTTACTCAGCATCCACAGCATGTTGTGCAAGATGGTTTTATATCAGATGATGATTGTATAGCAGGTACTTACTTACATGGCTTATTTGATAGCAGTGCAGCTACGCAACTAATACTGGATTGGGTATTGCCAAATAGTGGTATTACCCAATTAATAGATATAGACACACATCGCGAGCAGCAATTAACGCGCTTAGCCACGATGTGTAAAGAACATTTAGATTTAGACAAAATAACGCAAATTTACCAAAACTGGGAAGGAGTTAATCATGAGCGACACACATAACGACAAGCACCAACAACGCCAACAAAAAGTAAAAGATAAAGTTGATGAGCGTATAGCCGCAGCACAAACTGAGAAAGGCGTTTTTCAGGTGATCACTGGTAATGGTAAAGGTAAATCAACCTCAGGGTTTGGCACGGTAACACGTTGTGTAGGCCATGGCATGAAAGCTGCTGTGTGCCAGTTTATTAAAGGTACTTGGCCGTGTGGTGAGCGTAATGTATTGCAAGGCGCAGGGGTTGAATTTGCCATTATGAACACAGGTTTTACCTGGGAGACGCAAAATAAAGAATCAGATACCGCAGCGGCGCAAGCGACTTGGCAAGAAGCAAAACGTATGTTGGCTGACGAATCAATTAATTTAGTATTACTTGATGAAATTACTTATATGATCACCTACGGCTACATTGATTTAGACGAAGCACTCGAAGTGATCGCTAATCGTCCGCCAATGCAATCTTTAATTATTACTGGCCGTGGTGCGCACCGCAAGTTAACTGACTTAGCTGATACTGTTAGTGAAGTGCGCAATGTTAAGCATGCATTTGATGCTGGTGTTAAAGCGCAAATAGGATTTGATTATTAATGGCTACGCTTAGGCTTGTACTCGTTTTATCGCTGGCTCTGTGCTGCTTTAAGCTCGTGGCTGATCCTAACAAGCAGCAATTAAGAATTATCGCCTTGGCCCCGCATATTGTTGAAAACCTCTATACCATCGGAGCTGGTGAGCAAATCGTGGGAACCGTGGAATATGCTGATTTCCCTGCTGCGGCCAATGATATCCCACGTATCGGTGGTCACCAAGGTATTCAAATAGAAAAGCTACTGGCCCTCAAACCTGATTTAGTTTTAGCATGGAAAACGGGTAGCAAAGCTGAGGATTTAGCACGTGTTAAAAGTTTTGGTATTGATATAATTTACAGTGACGCGAGTGAAGTAGATAAAGTACCCAATGAACTGCGCCGTTTAGGTGAGCTTACTGGACGTGAGCAATCAGCCGAGCAAGCCGCACTTGAATTTGAGCAAAAAATTGCTGTAATCAAAGCCAAGCAGCAAGGTAAAAGTAAGGTCGCGGTATTTTACCAGCTATGGGCAGAACCGATGATGACGGTGGGTAAAAATACCTGGATCAATCAGTTAATCGAAATTTGCCAAGGTCGTAATGTATTTGCTAGCAGCCGAACTGATTACCCTCTGATAAGTATTGAAAATGTGATCGTGGCAAAACCAGAGATCATTATATTGCCTAATGAAAAGTCACAAGCGCAGCAAACTGTGATTGATTGGACACAATGGCCCGAAGTACCCGCGGTAAAGCACCACCAGTTTATTAGCGTCAATGCTGATTTACTACACCGCTTTACCACGCGTATGTTGGATGGTCTTGCTGATATGTGTACTAAAATAGATGATTCACGCGTTGCAATTAAGGAGCCACAATGAGTGATTGGCAAGACTTTTTAAAAACCGAATGTGCAAAAACTTATATGCAGCAGACGTTGGATACAGTTGCTCAAAAGCGCAGCGAAGGTATTGCTGTATATCCGCCAGAGCAGTATGTATTTAGTGCATTTGATGCAACACCGTTAAGTAATATAAAAGTGGTTATTTTAGGACAAGATCCTTACCACGGCGAAGGACAAGCACATGGTTTGTGTTTTTCGGTATTACCAGAGGTTGGTAAACTTCCTCCCTCATTAAAAAATATCTATAAAGAGCTGGCTACAGATATCGATGGTTTTCGCGTGCCTACGCACGGTTATTTACAACGCTGGGCAGAGCAAGGGGTGTTTTTACTTAATACCGTACTGACTGTTGAGCAAGGCCAAGCCCATTCCCATAAACACTTAGGTTGGGAGCAGTTTACCGATAAGGTTATTGCCCATATTAATCAACACTGTGAAGGTGTGGTATTTATTTTATGGGGTGCTCACGCACAAAAGAAAGGTAAAGGCATTGATAGTACGCGTCACCATATTTTAAATGGCCCGCACCCATCGCCGTTGTCTGCGCATCGTGGCTTCTTTGGTTGCCAGCATTTTTCCGCTACCAATCAGTTATTAACACAGCAAGGGCAAACAGCGATCGATTGGCAAGTTTAGGAATTGTAGGTGCGAGTTTATCCCGCGCAGAATGTTAAGCTTGTCGCGATGTAAAATCGCAGCTACGGATCTAGGCGGGGGTTATTATTCTGCGCAGAATATACGTTAACTGATAAAAACAAAGGCCCTTACTTTATCGGTAAGGGCCTTTTAGTTGGTTAGTAGCTATTGCGAAATTAAAAATCTAATTCATCAATCGCAATATTGTCTGTAAAAAAGTCTAGTTCCTGTAGTTCTTTACGTAAACGTTGCTTGTCTTTTAAAGCTTCGATTTCGCGCCATTTTCTCTTTTTATTTTTTTGAGAGGTCTTTCTTGTTGTATCAGGACCTTCTAATATCTCTAAAATATCGTCTAGGCTATCCATGAACTTCTCCTATTGAATTTTTTGAACCTCGAAAATACCTATACCACAGGCCACACTAAAATAGAATAAAAAAGTGACATTTATGTTACAGGTAAGTGATAAATTAATGAATAGAGATTATTTTCAGGCATAAAAAAACGCCGCAAATGCGACGTTTAATTTAAACGATAAAAGCGATTACATTGCTTTAAAACGTGCTTCTAGTTGCTCTTGTGCATCAGCAAAAGAACGAATACCTTCAGCTAGTTTTTCTGTCGCCATGGCATCTTGATTATGTAACCAACGGAACTGAGCTTCAGTTAGTGGTGCAGGTTTAGGCTCTTTAGCAATATCACTTTCAAGTAAATACTCCTGTGCACCTTCAAGGTTGCCTAGCTCTTCTAAAAGGTTAGGACTGATGGTTAGTTTATCGCAACCAGTTAGTGCGATGATTTCACCGGTGTTACGGAAACTTGCGCCCATAACAACCGTTTTATAATCATGGCGCTTATAAAATTCAAAAATACTGCGTACTGATTGCACGCCTGGATCTTGTAATGGATCAGTTGGTTTTTCTAAGCCGTTAGCAACGTGCCAATCTAAAATACGGCCAACAAATGGTGAAATCAAAAATACGTTAGCATCTGCACAAGCACGGGCTTGAGCATCACTAAATAGCAGCGTTAAGTTACACTTAGTACCTTCTTTTTCAAGTTGCTCTGCGGCTTTAATACCTTCCCACGTTGAGGCAACTTTGATTAAGATTTTATCTTTGCTCACACCTTCTTTTTCATAAAGGCTTAGTAATGTGTGTGCTTTAGCAATTGTTGCTTGAGTATCAAATGATAAACGCGCATCAACTTCTGTTGAAATATAACCCGGCACAATGTCACTGATCTCTTTACCTAGTAATACAGCAAAGTAGTCACAGGCTAGTTCTAATTGTTTAGCAGCGTCTTGCTCGGTTTCTTTAGCATAACTCCACGCTTTATCTAAATACGGCTTATAGGCTTCAATTTCACTGGCTTTTAATAGCAATGAAGGGTTAGTTGTTGCATCTTCCGGTTGGTGTTTTTTAATCGCTTCAATATCACCAGTGTCGGCCACGATAGATGAATGTTGTTTGAGCCTTTGTAGAGCTGAAGTCATTTGCTTTCCTCATTCCAAGCAAGTTAAAAGAAAATCTACTGTAACTACCTTATACTGCAGCACTGTGACAGCGCTTAATAGGTCTTATGTCCGTATCAGTGAAGAACGAAGGTGCATAGCATAATTTGCTGTGCGAATAAGGTAGGTATCATACCAATCAATTCTAACTAATTGATATAAACAAAACGTGCTTTTCGTTTCATTTAATGTTGAAATTGACATTAAATAATTTCCAAGTCAATAGCTAACTATGATCACTGTTATTTCACCTGCAAAAAATTTAGATTTCGAGAGCCAAGCAAGCACTGATAAATTCACGCAACCTGAGTTACTTGAGCACAGCGAAGAGTTGATGACGGTGTGCCGCGAATTAACGCCGGCACAAATTGGCAGTTTAATGAAAATTAGCGATAAGCTTGCAGGCCTTAATGCTGCGCGCTTTAGTGAGTGGTCGCAACCGTTTACTACCGACAACGCTAAACAAGCCGTGATGGCTTTTAATGGCGATGTATATGGTGGTTTAGATGCAAACAGCTTAACTGCCGGGCAACTTGATTACGCGCAAAGTCACCTACGTATTTTGTCAGGCCTTTACGGGTTATTAAAACCACTTGATTTAATGCAAGCGTATCGCTTAGAAATGGGCACTAAGCTTGATAACAGCCGTGGTAAAAACCTCTATGAATTTTGGGGCAGTATTATTGCTGATAAACTAAATAGCGTACTCGCTGAGCAAGATAGCCAATATCTAGTAAATTTAGCATCAAACGAGTATTTTAAAGCGGTTGATAAAAAAGCCTTAAACGCGCAAATCATTACTCCACACTTTAAAGACTGTAAAAACGGCCAATATAAAATTATCAGCTTTTATGCTAAAAAAGCTCGTGGCTTGATGGCTCGCTACATTATTGAGAATAAAGTTACCCAGTTAAGCGATTTAAAAAAGTTTACTGTTGATGGTTACTACTACAGTAGCGAAGCGACCCAAAAAGAGCTGGAGCCAGTATTTCTAAGAGATGAACAAAACTAGTTATTAATCTGTTTAAAAGCCATGCAATGCATGGCTTTTTAGTTTTGGCGCTTATTTTGCAATAACCTGACACTATTTATAAAATAATCAAGGTTAAGCAATGCTAAAAATACCTTCTATCAGCGATTCCGAAAAACTTATTGAAGAAAAACTCGGTGGCTGGTTTGATGTCGTAATAAGTCATATACCTAATTTTATAGTGGCGGTGATCATCGCCATTGTTTTCTCAATTCTCGCGCGTTTTTTAGGTTCGATGATGCGCAATGTTTTACGCCGCTCGTTAGACTCCCAACAAATTGCAGACTTAATGGCATCGATATTCAAGATGATAGTACTGTGTGTTGGGTTATTTGTTGCCCTCGATTTTATAGGGCTAAAAGGCACTGTAACGTCATTACTGGCTGGTGCTGGGATTGTTGGTTTAGCAATTGGTTTTGCCTTTCAAGATATGACCGAGAACCTAATAGCTGGTATTGCTATGGGTATTCGCAAACCCTTTAAAACAGGCGATGTTATAAAAACCGATGATGTGTTTGGCAATGTGCGCTCAATAAATTTGCGTAACACGCTTATCGAAAACTTTTATGGGCAACTGATTTTAGTGCCTAACAAAATACTTTTTCGTAATGTATTACGTAATTACAGTACCTTAGGTGTACGCCGCATTGAAGTGCCGGTGGGCATTTCATATGGTGATGACCCAGAGCTGGCAGCTGAGGTGATAGTTAAAAAAATCAATGAATTTGATTTTGTAATTAAACAAGACGAAACCGCTGTTTATGCTGAAGGGTTTGGCGACAGTAGTGTCAACTTACTGGTGTGGTTTTGGATAAAATACCCCGGCGAGGCAGACTTTATGACCGTACGCCATAAAGCAATTGTGGCAGTCAAACAAGCGCTAAGTGACGCTGATATTAGTATTCCATTCCCAATTCGCACCCTTGATTTTGGTATTAAAGGCGGTGAAAAACTCGATGCGATGATCACTGAAAAGCGCCAGCACTCAGAACAATAAATGGTTCTATCAACAGGTAATATTTACCTGTTGATAGTGCTAATTTACACAAATTTACAGCTGGTAATACAGTTGTTGATTGGCGCATATTTACCAGTATTAAGTTTTCTACTGATAGACAGCATTTATGGCGAAGCATCAAAACAAGTAAAAGGCAGTGGTCATAGTTTAGTTATCGCTAGCCGATTATCGACTGCACTTATTAGACACGAGCTAAAACTAAGGCTAGTGTCTAATAAGTAAAGTCGAAGGTAAAATTAATGAATAACATTAAAGTGAGCAATGAAGAACCAAGTAGCCCATGTATTCGGCATTGTTGTTTGGATAAAAACGATACCTGTATCGGTTGCTTTAGAACCCTTGATGAAATTCTCGCGTGGCACAGTGTAAGTCCTGCACAAAAGCTGCAGGTTCTTAATGAATGCCAAAATCGCAAAAACGCGCAACATAAATAATCACTTTGTAGAGCAAACTGCAGTCTGAAAAAGCTAACCCCAAATTTCAAGATTAGTATAAAAACCGTATACTAGTTTTTACTGCTCTGTACTGCCCGTTAATAAACACTCCAACACACACAAAGAATAAGTTAGCGATATACTCGTACCACTGCATTTGGCTAAGCATCCATAATCGATGGTGTTTTTGAATTTTTGATTGCATACGTATTCAATTTTCATTTTGTGAGAACCTCTCTATTGTTAATTCTTTGTAAATATAGAATGCCTATTACTTGACAACACAACGGAACACACAATGAAAATTAAAAAAATAGTAACCACTATTGGGCTAAGCATTGCCCTAAGTGCTACGTCGATTGCAAATGCAACACCAACAACATTCGTCCATCTATTTGAATGGAACTGGCAAGATGTAGCCCTCGAATGTGAACAATACCTAGGACCTAAAGGCTATGCAGCGGTACAGTTATCGCCACCTAATGAACATATACAAGGCAGCCAATGGTGGACGCGTTATCAACCTGTCAGTTACCTATTGCAAAGCCGAGGCGGTAACCGCGAGCAGTTTATTGATATGGTTAATCGCTGTAATGCCGCTGGCGTTGATATTTATGTAGATACTTTAATCAATCATATGGCTGCAGGCAGTGGTACAGGTACCGCTGGTAATACCTATGGTAATAAACAATACCCAATTTATAGCCCACAAGACTTTCACACCAGTTGCACCATTAATGGCTCTGACTACGGCAACGATCGTTACCGAGTACAAAACTGTGAGTTAGTTGGACTAGCAGATTTAGATACCGCTGCAACGTATGTCCAAAACACATTAGCGGCTTACATTAATGAATTACAAGCCATTGGTGTTAAGGGGTTTCGGTTTGATGCCTCTAAACATGTTGCAGCCAGTGATATTCAAAGTTTAATGGCGAAAGTGAATGGCTCGCCAGTGGTCTTTCAAGAAGTAATTGATCAAGGTGGCGAGGCTGTTGGTGCCTCTGAGTATTTAGCGTCAGGTTTAGTTACGGAGTTTAAATACAGCACTGAACTTGGCAATACCTTTAGGAATGGCTCGCTCGCATGGTTAAGTAATTTTGGTGAAGGGTGGGGGTTTATGCCAAGTGCATCAGCTGTAGTATTTGTAGATAATCATGATAATCAACGCGGTCATGGTGGTGCCGGTAATGTAATTACCTTTGAAGATGGCCGCTTGTACGACTTAGCAAACGTATTTATGTTGGCTTACCCGTATGGTTATCCAAAAGTAATGTCTAGTTACGACTATCATGGTGACACAGATGCTGGTGGTCCAAGCGTACCTGTGCATAATAACGGTAATTTAGAATGCTTTGCGAGTAATTGGCAATGTGAGCATCGTTGGGCATACATTGCAGGTGGCGTAGATTTTAGAAATAATACGGCTGATAACTGGGCAACAACCAATTGGTGGGATAATACTAACAATCAAATAGCCTTTGGTAGAGGAAGTTCAGGTCATGTTGCCATTAATAAAGAAGGCTCAACACTCAATACTACCGTGCAAACAGATATGGCTCCAGGGCAATACTGTAACGTGCTAAAAGGAGCGCTGACTAATGATGCAACAAGTTGTACTGGTGAAGTTATTACTGTTAATGCAAATGGCACTATAAACTTAAATGTAGCCGCGTGTGATGCAATGGCTATTCATAAAAATGCCAAGTTAAACACTAACTCAACCCCTGATCCTCAGAGTGATTGGCAGCGAACTGTGATATTTATTAACGCACAAACGCAAACTGGCCAAGATATGTTTATTCGCGGCGGGATTGACCATGTTTATGCAAACACAAACCTTGGGCGTAACTGCCAAACAAGCAACTATGAATGTGCTATGACAATTCGCCATAATAATTTGCAAAGTGCCACTACCAGTCCTTGGAAAGCAAACGATAATTACCTAGATTGGTATGGTATTGAAACGGGCCAAAGTATTGAGGCGCAAGGGACCGCAACCGATTGGACAACTAATATTTGGCCAGCAACTTGGGGAGCAGAAAAAACCGTTGCTAATGATGGATTTGGTGTTACACCACTGAATATTTGGGGTGAACATTATTGGCTGCTTGATGTTGATATGGATTGCAGCAAAGCGGTTAATGGATGGTTTGAGGTAAAAGCGTTTATTAAAAATGGTCAGGGCTGGGAGGGCAATATCGCGCAAGCAAACCCCCCTTATGCTAGTACTAATCATGTTGCTCAATGCGGCAAAATTAATAAATTTGAGTTTAATAATTCAACGGTAGAAATACGCAATTTCTAATTTTATTACAGCTAAACCCCAGCTAAACCATAAGTATGCGTTTAGCTGGGATTTTACTTTGTAAGTCATGTTCTGGAGATTTGCGTTTTCTGTGTTTTAAGTAAACCTAAGTTGAATCACCAGAAAATCAGTTGCTTTAACTCTTTAATCTTTAGCCTAGCAGCTTTAAACTCTTCAATCTCTCACCTGCATTTTATTTTCAATAATTGCCACACCTTGGGTGTTTTCTAAAAACTTTTGTGCCAGTGCGCGTTCAAAGCCGGTTTCGGTTAGACCATAAATGGCTACTTTGTTGCCATCAACGTGTACTCGCAGTTGCGAGAGGTTTAGGTTTGGATTGCTGCGCAGTTTATCAATTATAGTCTGCTGTAGTGTTGGTTGAGGAGAAACGCTGCTGATCATAATTGTACTAGTGGCTGCACTGACTTGCGTTGCGCAGGCGAGTAAAAATACACAGCATAGTGATACCAATGATACAGTTAATTTGAAGCGGTCCATGATTTCCCTCATAACATCTATTGTATGTGTTTAGTGAATAGTAAGCTTACTGTTACAATATTTATTCCAACTTTAACGCATTGAAATTGAAGGGGTATTTTAAGTTCGGGTAATGTTTTTGGAATTTTTTACATTCAACTGAGTAAAAAGTACGGCGATTAGCTAACTAATTTAGATTTGTAGTTGCTGTTTAGTGCAGCTATAGCGATGCAATATATTTTTTGTTAAGTGATGGTCGTAGCTGCAAGCTTGTAATGAGCAAGCTAAATGGGGAGCACAAGATAATTAATTTGCATGACTGCTATGAGAGGGTTTAATAACTTACTGCGAGTAGGTAAAACTGAATGTAAAAAGCCGAGACTATGATAAGTCTCGGCTTTTTATGTAGCGTCAAAGCAGATGAATTATTTCTTTTTCTTGGCTTTTGCTTTGGCCTTTTTACGGGCTTTGATTTTTACCGGATCTTTATGTTTTTTGATTGGCGCTTTAGCTTCTTTATGACGCGGCTCAAATCCTTTAACAACACGGCGTTTAAGGCGCAGCTCAATGTAGCGTTCAATTTTTGCTAATACTGCAATGTCATGGGCTTCTACTAACGAAATTGCAATGCCTTTCTTACCTGCGCGAGCAGTGCGGCCAATACGGTGAACATACACGTCTGCTGTGCGTGGCATATCAAAGTTGATCACATGACTAATATCAGCCACATCAATACCGCGGGCGGCAACATCAGTCGCAACTAATATTCTTGTACGGCCACTGTGGAAATTTTCCATTGCCTTCATGCGTTTGTCTTGTGGCATCTCGCCACGTAACCAGGCTGCGCGAACCCCAGCATTGGTCAGCTCGCCGACTAATGTTTCTAGGCGATCACGGGTTTTAACAAACACAATAGCTTTGCTTAAGTCTTCACTGTTTAGTATTTCAACCAACATTGCTAATTTATGGTTGTAATCATCAGCAATGTGTACCCATTGGTGGATTTTAGCTTTTTCTTTACGTGAAGATTCAGCTTCTAATAGGGCTGGATCTTTTAAAATTTGCTCTGCAAATCGTTCAACGCTATCGCCTTCAAGAGTGGCTGAGAATAAAAAGCACTGACGACGATTTTTTGCTTCTTCACAAATACGCATCATTTCTTTACGAAAGCCCATGTCTAACATGCGGTCTGCTTCGTCTAAAATAAGCATCTCGACGTTTTCGGCATGAAAGTTTTCGGTTTCTAAATATTCCATTAATCGCCCTGGTGTGGCGATTAATATATCGTTATTTTTTTCAAAAATTTCTTTATGCGTACCGTAGTTAATACCGCCAGTAACAACACCAATTTTAAGGTTAGTGCCTTTAGCAAGTAGTTCACACTGTTCATGAATTTGATAAGCTAACTCGCGCGTTGGAGTCATGATCAAAACACGGGCAAAACCAGGCTCGCGACGCGGGAAATCAAGTAAGTATTGAATCGCCGGGATCAAAAATGCCGCTGTTTTACCAGTACCGGTTGGTGCGGAGGCTAAAATATCACGGCCTTGCAGCGCTTCAGGGATCGCTTGTTGTTGAATGCTAGTTGGGGTTTCGTAACCCATTTTAGCAACGGCTTGTAGTATCTTGTTATCAATATCAAAATCAGAAAATTGCATAGAGTGTCAAAAATAGAGGACAATTGCTGGTAATTATACGCGCTATCCGCCAGTTGGTGAATGAAAAGGTGAAAAAATGTCAGGCTTTGTGTTTAAACAATTTAAAGTAGCGCAAACGCGCAGTGCGATGAAGGTCTCGACGGATGGAATTTTACTCGGTGCATGGGCTGACTTAACTACTTCACAGCGGTTACTTGATATTGGCACAGGTACTGGGTTGTTGGCATTAATGTGCAAGCAACGCAAACCAACTATGCAGGTTAATGCTGTTGAAATTGATGCCAATGCATGTGCTGATGCGCAGCAAAATTTTACAAATAGCTCATGGCCCGATATTAAATTGATGCAAAAAGCTATTCAGCAAGTAACCACCACAACTGAGTTTGATGTTGTGATCAGTAACCCTCCGTATTTTAATGCCAGTTTAAAAGGGCAGGACTTAGCTCGTAATACCGCACGTCATACAGATAGCTTAAGTTTTAGTGAGTTAATCACTGCGTTCAAACACCTTAGTCACCAAAATGCTTTTTTAAATGTGATCCTACCTTGCCCAGAAGCGCAGTTGTTTATTGCACAAGCGCAATTACAAGGTTTGTATTTAGTGCGCCATTGTTTAGTACAAACTACTGCCACTAAAGCGCCGAGCAGGAGCTTAATGTGCTTTGCTTATCAGATGCAAGAATGCGAGCTGACCAGTTTAACGATTCATGGTCAAGGGGCTCAATATAGCGATGAGTATATAGCTTTATGTAAAGACTTTTACTTGAAAATGTAATCATCATTGAAAAACAGGTACATTTATCGCACACTGGTGAAAAACCTCAGTGATAGATATGGATAATCAACTACCTAAACCTTTTATTTTTGTACTTTCCTTAGTGCAAGGCATTGTTCTTACTTTGTTATATCGTAGTGTTGAAAATCAGCTATGGCCTGCGACAGAGCCAGTTTGGTTGTTTTCTTTAGTTACTTTTACCATTAGTTTTGTGCTACTGACTTTACTTGCTGTAGAGCAAGCTAATATTAAAAAACTGCTTAGTTACTTGTTACCATTTAGTCTGTTGTTATCACTCCTTGGTGCTTATATTGGTGCTCAGCAATACCCTATTGCGCTGGTTAATAACGATGCTTTAACGGCCATTTTTATATTCACAGCCTTAATTGCCAGCTTTAAAGCACTTATGTATATCCAACAACTGATTGGTAATGAAGCAATTAGTTATAGCCAATTATTCAAGCTCTCATGGCGTAACTTTATTTTATTTGCAGAGTGTTGGTTATTCGTTTTAATTTTCTGGGGAATTTTGCAGTTAGGAGCGGCGCTATTTAATGCGTTAGAGATTACATTTTTCTCTGAGCTACTCAAAAAAGACTGGTTTTGGATCCCAACTTTAACCTTAGCGTTCGGTTTTGCCACGGTGATCTTTAGAGGGGTCATGCATATAGAAGATAACATCTCATTTTTATTGCAAACCTTGATTAAGTTTTTACTGCCAGTACTTACGGTTATTTCTTTAGGCTTTTTAGCGACGCTACCGTTTACGGGGCTAGATAAATTATGGCAAACAGGCAGTGGTAGCTCGTTAGTTTTATGGTTACAGGTACTCACTTTATTTTTTGTGAATACGGTTTATCAATACGCTGCTGATCAGCGACCTTATAAAATTGTAATACACAGGTTAGTATTTTTTGGTATTGCTTTATTACCAATTTACAGTGTGATTGCCGCTTATGGCATTTGGCTTAGAGTTGAACAATACGGGATCACGGTGGGTCGCTGCTGGGCTATTTTAGTGTGTCTTTTACTTGCGTGTTTTTCATTCGGGTATTTAGTCGGGATCGTTAAAAAGCGCGATGCATGGCAACAAGTGCAAAGCAAAGTTAATATTGTGATGGGGGTAGTGATTTTAATATTTATGCTACTAGTGAACTCGCCAGTTTTGAATTTTCAGCGTTTATCTACCGAGAGTCAAATCGCGCGCTTAAATGAAGGTGACGTGAGTATTGAAGAATTTGATTATTATTACTTCTCAAGTAATTTAGGACGCCAAGGCTATCTTGCAATGCAAAAGTTACAAGCGCAAATTCAAAGTACTCATCCAGAGCAAGCAATGATCATTGAGCGAATGTATGTCAACCCAGATAATCCAGAGTTTGAGGCTTTAGCCGAGCAAACATCAATAACAGAGTTTGTTACGCACTCGACGTTTTGGCCTGGGCAGCAGGTGTTTTCGGATGAGTTGATTCAGGCTGTATTCGAGAGCTTACATTTCAACCGCTGGACACCGCTTAAAAGTCATTCATTTTATTTTATCGCCATAGATTTAGATCAAGATGAACAACTCGATTATGTATTTATAGATGAAACGAATAACTCAACTGAAGCTAATCTGTGGTTTCATGATGGTACTCAATGGCAATCAAAATACATGACTATCGATAATCCCGAGCAAATTAAATTACTAAAAACACTGATTGATGCAGATGACATTGAGGTTGCACAACCCAAATATAATGATTTGAAAATTGGCGATGTGCTGTTTAAAGTCAGGAGTGATATTGATTACTAAACAGGGTTTAAGGTCAGAGTGTTCAAAATATTAGTTAGTAATTCAATATAAAGTTCAACGCAATAACGTTTAGCGTAATACATTGAATCACCAAACTAATAAATATTGTTAGGCTAAGTAACAGCAGGAGCATACAGAAAATTATTCTGCTATAGCTCCTGGTATTTCGGTAATTACAGCCAGATACTGGCTTTAATTGGCATCAAATAACTCAAATATTCGGTTGTCACCAGGAGCCGTTTTTACCACTTGCAACAAGGCATTTGCCACGTTTTCACGGCTGACTTTTGCATCTTTACGTTCACTTGGCCGTTGTGTGGTGATTTGCAATGAAGCACTGTCGTTGGTAAGTGAACCTGGGCGTACAATAGTATAATTTAGGCCGCTACTGATTAGATGTTCGTCAGCCATATGTTTAGCAACTAAGTAAGGTTTTAAATCGCTTTCTGTTGCATCAGGATCATCTGCGCCAATTGAACTGACCATAATAAAGTTTTTTATATCATATTGCTTTGCATAATTTACGGCTTTAACCGCAGCCCATAAATCAATTAATAATGTTTTATCATCGCCGGTATTTCCGCCAGAACCGGCAACAAAAATTACCTGTTCGCAGCCTGCAAATGCTTGGCTAAAGTCACCCTCGAGATCTTGCTCAGTTACGCTGAGGTAGGGACTGCTTAAATCGCTTAACTTATTTTTATCACGTACGAGAGCGACAACCTGATGCTGATCATTAAGTAGTAACTGTGTCGTTATTTTACCAATCTGGCCACTTGCGCCTATGATTAATGTTTTGCTCATCATTAACTCCTTCAAAAAATAGCTAAATTGCTCACTGTGTTTATAGACCTTGGGGGAGATATTTATTTTTAAAGGGCTAGAACCACTTTATTACTTAAACCAGAGTATTTAGTTTTCATTTTTGTAAAGCTGACTTTCAGCTGATATCGACTAACCTTTATTTAATAAGGTCACATATTTGGAGCGTAAAATGACGGTTTCAGCAATACCAAAGGGGTATCATGCAATTACTCCTTACTTGATAATTAACGGCGCAGCAAAAGCAATCGAGTATTATGAGAAGGTATTTAATGCCCAGCTCATTATGCAAATGCCGCTGCCAGATGGCGGGATTGCTCACGCAGAAATTAAAATTGGTGATTCGCATATTATGCTTTCAGATATGTGCCCTGAAGCGCATTTTAAAAGCCCTGATGAGCTTGGCGGCACGCCTGTGAGCTTAATGCTTTACGTTGCAGATGTAGATGCCGTATTTGCTAATGCGGTTGCCTTAGGTGGTAAAGAAATACGCCCAGTACATGACCAATTTTACGGTGATAGGGCCGGTACATTACAAGACCCATTTGGCCATGTATGGACAATAGGCACTCATAAAGAAGACCTTAGCGATGACGAGATTAGTCAACGCATGGTTGATCTGATCAGTAAAGAAGAAGACGCATAAATTATAGTGGCTGATATCTGATCTCATAGTTTTGAAAAATAGGTTTATATTTCATCTGAAAGACAGCTATGAGTAGTTTTTAATGTGAGTGTCACTTTTATTTTATGTGCTTTATTTTCTTGCATTTATAAATCGTGTTTGTTTTTTCAACAACTCGCGGGGTTATTTCTTGTATTTTACAATAACAAAAAAACAACAAATATAAATCTCTTGATTTACATTTAGATACAGAGTTAGACTAAAAGTATTAAAAAGCTCAAAGGGTTTACTGTCTGCAACTCGCGGGTTTAGATCCTTTGAATAAGCTGTTATATGAAATGGGGTGGCTCGGTGGGAAACTGCTGCATAATTTGCAGGGAAGAAACGAATAGCTTTTCTGATGAGCACGTGATTCCAGATGCGCTTGGGGGGTATTACCACATCTACACGGTCTGTAAAGATTGCAATTCCGACCTAGGTTCAAGTGTTGATTCAAAGCTTGTAAATCACCAGTTTGCCCATTTTCAGAGATACCTGCTTGGCTTGCGGGGGAAATCAGGAAAGTTACCAAATCCATTTTCAGGAACACACCAATTTGCCGAGGATGAGGGCAAAAAAGTTCAGCTAAGGCTTGACGAGGATGGCAAGCCCGTTCCCTATACGATCACCAATGTTAGCTACGAAGAATCAAAAGCTGAAGGAGGTGGAACTAGAGTCAGCATTTGTATAGATGCTTCGGATGAAAGAAAACTGGATGGAATACTTCAGAAAATATCAAAAAAACTACAGATTCCGATCGACCAGTTCAAAGGATTAGATCGTAGCGTCCAAACAATAGAGCGACCAAGCATTAAATGCTCAATCTCAATTGACCTGGCTGAATTCAAAATTGGATTGTTAAAAATAGCCTATGAATTCGCGGTAGATACCGTCAAAGAGTATTTTTCAGATACATCCGCCCTAGAGATATCCAGAGTTTTGAAGAATGCTGACTACGACTCAGTGGAAAAATTTGTGTCCATTGGGGATGGGTTCGATCATAAACTCTTTGATGGTATGCGCGAATATCTGGATTTTGAAAGTAAAAAGCACTATCTGATTATTGTTGGATCTAAAACTCGTGGTCTAATATGTTTGGTGCACCTTCATGGGATGTTCTCTGTCGGTGTCAGTCTTTCGAGTTCGCCTTACCCTGATGATCTGGCTGTAATTGGTGTAAACGATATAGAAGGAAAAACTTTCAGGAAGGTATACCCAGAGCAGCTTATCCAGGAAATCTACGCTCCGCCTGAGCTCAGGTTTCAGTACTATTTTCCATCTGAAAGCGCACTTAAAGAATTCCTAGATTTACAGTCTGATGCCGATTTTGATTTCCATAGAGCAGAGACAGTTTTTCCTGTTTTTAATAGACTCGGCAACCCTTTGGATTTTGATCTATATGAAAAAATGAAAGCATCAGAACACTTGGTTACATCAGAAGCGTTGGAGGGAGGTGGCATAGCCCACACCATACCACTCCAAGAAGAGGTGTTCATAAAAGTCATGCCGTCCGGTAGGTTGGTGCAAATAATCGCTGTTCGCGAGGAATTTCGGCAAGTATCAAAGCTATGAGCGGCTTCACATCTAACAATCGCAGGCACAGCGACGGCTTTTCCATTGCGGCTTCGCCTCCATTCCAAAGTCGCGCGTGCTGCGGGCGTTATATGCCACAAAAGTATCGGGTAATTTATGAGCGAAGTTAATATTCCAATTTTGATCTCGAACTTCAAACCGTTTAGGCTAATTTCTCGCGATGAATCTGATACATGGGAGCCTAGCCTAGAAGAAATAAATAGCTCTACTTATGACTATGTAAAGCTTCACAGAGTAAGTAAGTTTTTCGATGCGCACCTACCAAAACCAATGCCTGCGTGTTTTGGCTTTGATGGATGCATATTCTCACCAGCTTTGATCACCCAATGGCATTAACTTTGATCGCTTATTCTCATTAAGCTTTGATCACGAAAATTACGCGATAATGATCACTTTTGTGTTCTTAATGATTTTGCCGAT
>NZ_JACJFH010000091.1:0-20894 GCF_014164495.1 Pseudoalteromonas sp. SG41-5
GATAAATACAGTGATAACAAGGCGTAAATTTTGACATGTAGTTGTTCTACTTGAAAAAATTATAACGCAGTTAGCGCTTTATTTAGCTCGCTAGAATGGTTAAATATTTAAGTCGATTGGTATTACTGTTCTCTTCTTCCCGGCCCTCAATAGACTCAACCCAAGCTATGGTAGGAAAATTTACTCCGCGCTGACGGCTGAAAGCTTACCGCTAAAAGCTGCTCCAAACGCAAAAAGCCCCAGCTAATGCCGGGGCTTTTTATAAAACAGACTTAATTAAAAATTAAGCTTGTTTTGGACTAGAAATAACGTCTACTAATGTCCAAGACTTAGTCTTAGAGATTGGAGCGCATTCACGGATAGTAACAACGTCACCCGCTTTTGCTGTGTTATTTTCGTCATGTACGTGTAATTTAGTCGTACGTTTGATGAATTTCCCATAGATTGGGTGCTTCACGTAACGTGCGATAGCGATAGTGAAAGATTTTTCCATCTTGTCGCTGATTACAGTGCCTTGAAGAGTACGAATTTTATCACTCATTATTGACCTGCCTTCTGGTTAATAACTGTTTTTACACGCGCGATATCGCGACGTACTGTTCTTAGCGTGTGAGTTTGAGCTAACTGACCAGTGCTTGCTTGCATGCGCAGGTTAAACTGCTCACGAAGAAGACCTAGAAGTTCAGCATTAAGCTCTTCTACGCTTTTATCTTTTAGTTCGCTTGCTTTCATCACATTACCGTCCGAGTTACGAAAGTTGTTTTGAATGGCAGTTTACGAGCAGCAAGGTCGAATGCTTCACGAGCAAGCTCTTCAGAAACACCTTCCATTTCGTAAAGTACTTTACCAGGCTGAATTTCAGCAACCCAATATTCAACAGAACCTTTACCTTTACCCATACGAACTTCAAGAGGCTTTTCTGTGATCGGTTTGTCAGGGAAGACACGGATCCAGATTTTACCTTGACGTTTCACGTGACGTGTCATGGCACGACGAGCTGCTTCGATTTGACGAGCAGTCATGCGGCCACGGCCAGTAGCTTTCAAACCGAAAGTACCGAAGCTTACTTTGTTACCGTTTTGCGCTAAACCACGGTTGCGGCCTTTGTGCATTTTACGGAATTTTGTACGTTTTGGCTGTAACATTACTCGCTACCTCTACTTAGCACTTTTTTTGGCTTTCTTTGGTGCGCGTTTAGCTGGCTTCTCTTGCTCTTGTACTAGTGGTAAACCACCAATAACTTCGCCTTTGAAGATCCAAACTTTAACACCAATGATACCATAAGTGGTTAAGGCTTCAGAAGTTGCGTAGTCGATATCAGCACGAAGAGTATGTAGAGGTACACGACCTTCACGATACCATTCTGAACGTGCGATTTCTGCGCCGCCAAGACGACCGCTAACTTCAACTTTGATCCCTTTAGAACCGATGCGCATTGCATTTTGTACCGAACGCTTCATAGCGCGACGGAACATAACACGACGCTCTAGTTGAGAGGCAATGCCGTCTGCTACTAGTTGTGCATCTAGTTCTGGTTTACGTACTTCAGAAATATTGATCTGAGCAGGTACACCAGCAATCTTAGTTACCGCTTGACGTAATTTTTCTACGTCTTCGCCTTTTTTACCGATAACAACACCCGGACGAGCCGTGTGAATTGTTACGCGGATTGATTTTGCTGGACGCTCAATAACGATTTTAGACACAGAAGCCGCTTTCAATTCCTTAGTAAGGAATGTACGTACTTTGTGATCGCCAAAAAGCTGTGCAGAGAAATCTTTTGAACTCGCGTACCAGGTAGAAACCCAAGGTTTAGATATACCTAGGCGAATACCAGTAGGATGAACTTTTTGTCCCATTACTTATACTCCTAGCTATCTGAAACCACAACAGTGATGTGGCTTGTACGCTTAAGGATGCGGTCTGCGCGTCCTTTAGCACGTGGCATAATACGTTTCATTGTTGGACCATCGTCCACAAAGATCGTTGTTACACGTAGCTCATCAATGTCAGCACCTTCGTTATGCTCTGCGTTAGCAATAGCAGACTCAAGTACTTTCTTAACTAATACAGCCGCTTTCTTAGGGCTGTACGCCAGGATTTCTAGTGCGCGATCGACAGGTAACCCGCGGATCTGATCTGCAACTAGACGTGCTTTTTGCGCCGAACCAGAGGCGAATTTATGTTTAGCTAATGCTTGCATTTATCATTCCCCTCTTAACGTTTCTTCGCTTTCTTATCCGCAGCGTGGCCACGGTAAGTGCGAGTTGGTGCAAATTCACCTAGTTTGTGACCGATCATTTCGTCAGAAACGAAAACTGGTACATGCTGGCGACCATTATGGACAGCAATGGTCAATCCGATCATGTTAGGTATGATCATTGAACGACGGCTCCAAGTTTTAATTGGCTTCTTGTCACCGCTTTCCAAAGCTTTCTCTACCTTCTTCAGCAAGTGTAGGTCTATAAAAGGACCCTTCTTGAGAGAGCGTGGCATGGCTATTCCTCAATATTACTTAGTACGACGACGTACTATAAATTTATCCGTACGCTTGTTCTTACGCGTCTTAGCACCTTTAGTCGGCTTACCCCATGGAGACACAGGATGACGACCACCAGATGTACGACCTTCACCACCACCGTGTGGGTGATCAACCGGGTTCATGGCAACACCACGAACTGTCGGACGAATACCACGCCAGCGATTTGCACCTGCTTTACCAAGTGAACGAAGCATATGCTCAGCATTGCCTACTTCACCTAGCGTCGCACGACAATCTGATTCAACTTTACGAACTTCGCCTGAACGAAGACGTAATGTTACATACTGACCATCACGAGCAAGGATTTGAACGTATGCACCAGCAGAACGTGCGATTTGAGCACCTTTACCTGGTTTTAATTCTACGTTGTGAACAGTCGAACCTACAGGCATATTGCGCATAGGTAATGCATTACCAGGCTTGATTGGTGCATCAACACCAGACTGGATTGCATCACCAGCTTTTAAGCCTTTTGGTGCGATAATGTAACGACGCTCACCGTCTGCATATAATACAAGTGCGATGTTTGCGCTACGATTTGGATCATATTCTAAACGCTCAACAGTGGCTGGAATGCCATCTTTAGTACGTTTAAAATCGATTAAACGGTAATGCTGCTTATGACCACCACCGATATGACGAACCGTAATACGACCATTGTTATTACGACCACCTGATTTAGAGTTTTTCTCTAATAGTGGTGCGTATGGCTTGCCCTTATGTAGATCTGGGTTTACCACTTTAACTAGGTGACGACGACCCGCAGAAGTTGGCTTACACTTTTGAAGTGCCATAATTCTAACTCCCCTTATTACTCGGCGCCGCCGACAAAGTCTAGTTCGCTGCCTTCTTTAAGAGTAACGTAAGCTTTTTTCCAGTCGCTACGACGACCGAAACGTGCGCCAGTACGTTTTGTTTTACCCTTAACATTAAGTGTGCGAACACCAGTTACTTCCACTTCAAAAAGCTTCTCTACAGCTGCTTTAACTTCAGCTTTAGTTGCGTCATTTACTACTTTGAAAACAATCGTGTTGTTTTCTTCAGCAGCAATAGTGCTTTTTTCAGAGATATGTGGAGCAAGGATCACTTTTAAAAGACGTTCTTCACGAATCATGCTAGCGTCTCCTCAAGTTGCTTAACAGCAGCTGCTGTAATAAGTACCTTATCGAAAGCGATTAAGCTTACAGGGTCGATACCAGCTACATCACGCGTGTCAACCTTGTACAGGTTACGTGCCGATAAAAATAGATTCTCATCTACTTCTTCAGTTACGATTAGAACATCTTTAAGCTCAAGTTCTTTAAGCTTAGCAACTAGTTCTTTAGTTTTTGGTGCTGCTAGAGCAAAACTTTCAACAACGATTAAACGCTCTTGACGAACTAATTCAGATAAAATGCTTTTGATCGCACCGCGGTACATTTTACGGTTTACTTTTTGGCTGTGGTCTTGTGGTTTAGCTGCGAAGCTAACGCCACCTGAACGCCAAATTGGACTACGGATTGTACCAGCACGTGCACGGCCAGTACCTTTTTGAGCCCATGGTTTTTTACCACCACCGCTTACTTCAGAACGTGTCTTCTGAGCACGAGTACCTTGACGAGCACCTGCTGCGTATGCAACAACTACTTGATGTACTAATGCTTCGTTAAACTCACGTCCAAAAGTAGCTTCAGAAACTTCAAGACCGCCAGAAGCGTCTTTAATTGCTAATTCCATCACTAAATCTCCAGGACTTATGCTTTAACAGCAGGTTTAACGATAACGTCACCGCCGATAGCGCCAGGTACTGCACCTTTAACTAAAAGCAAGTTACGCTCAGCGTCAACGCGTACTAGTTCTAAGTTTTGAGTCGTTACACGCTCAGCACCCATATGACCGGCCATTTTCTTACCTTTAAACACCTTACCAGGTGATTGGTTTTGACCGATTGAACCAGGAGCACGGTGAGATAGAGAGTTACCATGTGTAGCGTCTTGCATGCTGAAATTCCAGCGCTTAACACCACCTTGGAAACCTTTACCTTTAGAAGTACCGGTTACGTCAACTTTGTTGATTTCGTTGAATAATTCAACAGTAAGCTCAGCGCCTACTTCAAAATCGCCTTCACCACCATTTAGGCGGAATTCCCACAGACCGCGACCCGCTTCAACACCAGCTTTAGCGAAGTGACCCGCTGTTGCTTTGTTTACACGGCTTGCTTTTTTAGTGCCTGCGGTTACTTGAAGCGCGTTATAACCGTCTGTTGCGTCAGATTTGATCTGAGCAATGCGGTTAGGTGTCGCTTCAATAACTGTCACAGGGATAGATACACCATCTTCAGTGAAGATACGTGTCATACCCACTTTACGACCGACTAGACCTAATGCCATTTTCCTAAAACCTCTCTAATCTTTCGATTAACCCAGGCTGATTTGAACATCAACACCAGCAGCAAGATCTAAACGCATAAGTGCGTCAACAGTCTTGTCAGTTGGTTCTACGATGTCGATCAGACGTTTATGGGTGCGGATCTCGTACTGATCACGCGCATCTTTATTAACGTGCGGTGATGTAAGTACAGTAAAACGTTCAAAGCGTGTAGGTAGTGGAATTGGACCACGTACTTGTGCGCCAGTGCGTTTCGCAGTTTCCACGATTTCCGCCGTTGATTGGTCAATCAAACGGTGGTCAAAAGCTTTTAGGCGAATACGAATGCGTTGATTTGACATTCTTAAACCTCAATATAAAGAGCATTTAAAAGAGCATAAAAAAACGACCGAAACAATCTTAAAAACATAAGATGCCGGTTGTTGATTTATATCTACGTTGAGTTCCAAATCGGAACTCCTGTTTTATTAGCTTGAAATCCAAGCTTAATGTTCCTTCCAAGTTCCCGGGGGAATTTTGAAAGCCTGCGTATTATAGTGATATTGGTGATAAATGCAACAACTATTTCAAACTACCAGAATGAGGATTATTTATACTGTAAAAAAGGGTTGTCACTATGTCGTCATTACTGGGGATTTACTATAGTTAGGGAGCCATGCAATCGTACTTGGCACTAATGATAATGGTCAGTCCAGTTTTTAATTGTTATTATTCATCCTTATTTTGCTTTTATCTCTTAATCCTTAACCTTGGTGAGTTGATGCGTATTTTTAATTATTGCTTGAATTTTGTGTCTATGGTGATGAATCGCCTATTTGTGAAAAGCAAAGTACTGCCCGAGAACCCAATTGAACAATACGGTCTTAATCCCGCCTACCCTACTTTTTATATAGTTAAACTTAATGCTCGCTCAGATTTAGCAGCTCTTGACCGAGTTTGTAAGAAGTACAACCTGCCCAGACCAACTGAACAACAGCTGTTGGGTAATGCAGAGTTAGACCGCTTTATTGGCCTACAAAATCCACCACCACTGTTTGGCAGCCAAGCGAAGCCAACTGACGCGCTAAACCAGGGTAAACAAATAATTGCTCAACTATTTACCAGTGGCGAAAAAAACGTGCAAGTCATTCCGGTCACTATTTTATGGGGTCGTAATCCAGGTAAAGAAAAACCAGGTTTAGGTACGCTGGTTTCGCACTCACTTACACCTAGCTGGTTTCGTAAGTTTTTTGTATTACTGTTTTCAGGGCGTGATAACTTTATACGCTTTAGTCAACCGTTGGATTTATCGTTATTAGTAAATGAAAAAGCCGATGTTGATGAGTTACCTCATAAATTACTTCGCGTCGCTAGGGTGCATTTTCGTCGTCAAAAATTGGCAGCAACGGGCCCTAAAATGCCCTCACGCGAGCAACTATTTAATTCATTGTTAGCATCACCGACTATAAAAAAAGCAATTAACGATGAAGCAAAAAGCAAAAAAATCAGCCATGAGCAAGCACGGCAAAATGCGTTAAAGCTATTAGATGAGATTGCTGCTAACTACAGTGATGCCACCATACGTGTTGCAGATCGTGTATTAACCTGGCTATGGAACAAGCTCTATAACGGCATTGATATAAAATACACCGAACAAATCCATGATCTAACCAATAAAGGTCATGAAATTATTTATATGCCGTGTCATCGCAGCCACATGGATTACTTATTACTTACCTACTCGATTTATCATCTTGGTTTAGTACCGCCACATATTGCTGCTGGTATTAACTTAAACTTCTTCCCAGCAGGCGGCATATTCCGCCGCAGTGGCGCATTTTTTATCCGCCGCTCATTTGCTGGCAACAAGCTTTACTCTGCTGTATTTAAAGAGTATTTAAGTCAGTTGTTTATCAAAGGTTACTCAGTTAAGTTTTATACTGAGGGCGGACGTAGCCGTACTGGGCGTTTACTACCACCAAAAACAGGTATGTTGGCGATGACACTACAAGCTATGTTACGTGGTATTGATCGCCCTATTTCGATTGTGCCGGTGTACATTGGTTATGAACACGTCATGGAAATAAATACTTATCTGAAAGAACTCGCAGGTGATGATAAAAAAGGCGAGTCGATTTTCGGTATTTTCAAAGCCATTAAAAATCTCAAAAACTATGGCCGCGGCTATTTGAATTTTGGCGATCCGATTTCGGTTAATCAATATTTAAATGAGCATCAACCTGATTGGCGTGAATCTATTCACCCAACTGATGTACAAAAACCACAATGGCTTGGTCCGCAAGTGGCGACTTTAGCGGATAAAGTGATGGTTAATATTAATAGTGCCGCCGCGCTTAACGCAGTTAATTTACTGGCAATGATCTTACTGGTAAATGATAAGCAAGCATTGAGCAAACCTAAATTGTTAGCACAACTAGACTTTTACTTACATTTACAACGTAGCGCTAGTTACAGTGAAAAAATCACCACCCCAGATGAAACTTCATCACAGTTACTCGAACATGCTTTAAAGTTGAATAAATTTGACGTTATAAGCGATGAGTTTGGCGAGATTATCGCGATTAACGATAAAGAGAAAATCCTCTTTAACTACTACCGTAATAATATTCTTCATGTGTTTGCCGTACCAAGCTTACTGGCACTGCATATATTTAAAAGCCATAAAACGACAGTATCGCAGTGCCAAAAATTGGTTAACTGTTTTTACCCGATGTTTGCTAAAGAATGGTTTTTACACGAACTTGATGAAAATTATATCACCCGCATACTGGCCAGCTTTGTAGATCAAGATTTAATAGAAATTGATGGTGATAACATAAAAATCACCAACAGTAATGATTGCTTAGCCAAGCTGGAAATTCTAGGTCGTGCGCTTAGCTTAACCCTGCAACGCTACGCCATTGTGATTGGCTTTATTCAAACCAGTAAAGAAATTGAACGCGCAGAACTTGAACGCGAAAGCCAAGTATTAGCGCAGCGCTTAGGTACCTTGCATGGTATTAAGACTCCTGAGTTTTTTGACAAAAAAGTATTGGTAGGCTTTATTAGCAACTTGCGCGAACAAAATTTAATTAGCGAAACCGAGAATGGCTTACAGGGCAGTACTGAACTTTGTGAAGTGTATATTCATCTTAAAGCCTTGCTGCCAGCGCGAGTCTGGCAGTCAATTAGTGATATTGTGCAAGGACAATGTAAGCAAAAATAACTGCAAGCGGCATATTAACGCTGACGCATTACACCTTCTTGGATCGTTGAGGCAACTAAATTGCCTTGACGGTCAAAGAACTGACCACGCACCAACCCCCGCCCTGAGCTCGCACTTGGGCTATCAATGGTATATAAGATCCAATCATCCATTCGAAACGGACGATGAAACCACATCGCATGGTCAATTGTTGCTACTTGCATGTTTGGCTGCATAAACGAGACACCATGGGGCTGTAGAGCCGTTGGTAAAAACTCAAAGTCAGACGCATACGCCAATAAATAGTTATGAATACGTTGATCATCTGGCATCTCGCCATTGGCTTTGAACCAAATATGTTTAACCGGCTCCATTACCTCTGGCTTAAATGGGTTATGAAAGGTGACCGGACGCATTTCAATCGGCATTTCGCGAATAAACTTATTGCGGATCACCTCAGGTATATGAGATGCGTGCTCTTGATAAAACTCCAGTGATGAGCGCAGCTCCTCAGGAGCAGGTACATCCGGCATAGTAGCTTGATGCGACAAGCCATCTTCAGCACCTTGAAATGATGCCGTCATATAAAAAATAGGTTTTCCATATTGAATAGCACTAACTCGGCGAGTACTAAAGCTCTTACCATCACGGATCGTTTCAACATCGTACACAATTGGCTTTGCAGCATCACCAGGGCGTAAAAAATAAGAATGCAGTGAATGAACAATACGGCCTTCCGGTAAGGTTTCTTTAGCTGCAGACAGTGCTTGGCCCATGACTTGACCACCAAATACCGCACGAAAACCCAAATCTTGGCTTTGCCCTCGATACAAGCCCTGCTCTATTTCTTCTAACGTTAATAACGACAATAAATCATCTAAAACTTGGCTCATAGTTGCTCCTCAATCCCATTTAGATTTTAATGATACTATAGACAAGTATGATGTAAATATTTCAAGGATCCTAGTTATGGCGTATTGGTTATTTAAAACTGAACCCGATGCATTTTCAATCGACGATTTAAAAAGCGCCCCTGCACAAACCACTGCATGGGAAGGTGTGCGCAACTACCAAGCCCGTAATTTTATGCGCGAGGGCGTAAAGCTCGGCGATTTAGTAATGATTTACCATTCTAGCTGTAAACACGTCGGCGTTGCAGGTATCGCAATAGTGACTGCTGAAGCCTACCCAGATCCTTGCCAGTTTGATTTAAGCAGTGATTATTACGATCCTAAATCAACCTGTGATAAACCGAGATGGGTTGTGGTTGATGTAACCTATCAGCAGCATTTAAATAAATTAGTCAGCTTAAAAGCGATTAAAGAAAACGACGCCATCACCGAAATAGCTCTAAAAAAAGGTGGTCGATTATCGGTAATGCCAGTGACTAAAGCGGATTGGCAAGCAATTATAAAAATGGCAGAGTAACAACAATAATTTGCTGCTAATACATCACGTTTTCCTTCTTTTTCCAAATTTGCTAAAATAGTTGGCTTGTTTTAGTTAGGGGGTTAGATGAAATTACTGTATTGGTTAGATGAGTGGTTAACTCTACCTCAAGATGAACAGCAAACCAGATTACCTATCTCTGGAGGCGATTTACTTGGCGATGTTTTTGTTAAGTATCACTTTATTGATATAAATAAGCCTTTATTGTTCACCTTTTCTCCTGCAGGTACTAATTACCAAGAGCATGATCTCAATGATGATTTTAGCCCTTGGGGATTTCAACTAGCGCAAAAACAACATGTGAATGTTATTTCTTTTCAGCACTTAGGAATAAGTAATTGGTTTAGACACCGTAATTTACTGTTTTTCCTCGAGCAACTCGCTCCCTTGCTAACACCCTTTACCCAGAGATTAGGCTACGGCTTAAGCCGAGGTGGCTTTGCTGTGGGTGCATTTGCTAATTTACTAAAGCTAGATAAGGTACTGTTATTTCACCCTGTTAGCACCAAAAATAAAGCACTTGCTCCTTGGGATGACCGCTCAAGTACCGATATAGCACAACAATTCGATTGGGAGCAAGATTACCACGATCTCGATTTAGGCAATGCTAAAGGCTATATAATTTACGACCCGACCAATCGTATTGACCGTGGCCATGCTAAGCGCTATTCGCAACTAACCCACTTACGCGTGTTTGGTATGGGTCACAGTACCCATGCCACCTACCTAAATAAATTTGGCTTCTATAAACAAGTGGCCGTCGACTTTATTAGCCATCAACAAGTCGATATTGCGCAATTTCGCCTACAAACCAAAACCCTGCGCTTTAAAGAAGACTATTATAGAAGGCTCAACAAGGCGAATGCTAAATCGGCACACCGCCAAGTATTATTAAGCAAAGCGCACAACATACTAATTGATGAAAAAGCAGCGCATGTGCAAGAGCATCAAGCAAAAATTGATATTCAACCATTGATTGATGTCGCGCTAAAGCACCAAGATGAACACCCTAAGGATGCCATTCAGCTGCTGGAAGTTGCTCAGCAACTTGCCCCTGATGATCCTTTAGTGGAGCACAAACTAAAACAGTTAAAATAAAAAACCGTGCTTGTTTAATCAAGCACGGTTGGCAAATTTATATGTAAACTGACAACTCAATTTTAACCTTTCTTTTTCTTGGTAGTTTTCTTTTTGTGCCCGTGCTTGGGCACTATCGCAAAGTACATTATCAGTGCGAGCCAGGAGAAAAGGATAATGCCGATTAACCAGCCATTTTTTTCATGACCTTGCGTGCGCTTACTGTTAAGCACAATTACCACTGGTAAAATATAAGCACTCAAAAGTAGAATTAAAAACGCCACTTCATTCATTACTTAGCAAGCCCCTGCCAATCGACTTCGCTGCTTAAAACACGATCAACCGCAATGTAATGTAAAATATCACCACTGTTAACCGGATAATCCAGTGGTGGATTTAAATCCATATTTTGCGCACTCAGGTTGTGAGCAACACCAAGTAAAATAGCATCATGGTCGTGTTTAAAATGATGAAATAATTTACCAAATTCCATTACCGCTAAATCAGCAGGAATAGCTAAACTAAACTGGGTATCACCATGCAAAGTAGATAATAATTCCTCTTGTACACGACTTGAGCCGGGGTCTTGCATTGAACGTACTAGAATTTCGGCTGACTTAGCCGTTGAACATTCCACGTTGTAACAATGTTCTAGTAGCATTTCGACTTTACTCTCATCGTTAAAGTGCGCACTAATATGGCAGTCATCTTTCACTAATTTACTAATGCGCAGGGCGGTGGTAAAAGTTTCGTCGTCGTCTTGCCCGTCAATAATAATTTTATCTGCCAGTTTAATTGCGACCCTTTCCAGCTCGCTTAAATCTGTAAAACTAGTTAAGCGTACAAAATCAACATGGGCATTAGCTAAAAATGGATGCTCCATTGACTCTGTGACCGCAAGCAAAATTCGTCGATCCAAACGCTTTTGGTCAGCGAGAATATAATCAATCATTTTTTTAGTACGAATTTGATGCCAGCCAAAAATAATAATGTGATTGTGAAAATGTGCAAAACTTTTATCACCCGTCATAGCGCGCCTAATTAAATAAGTAACTGTTTGCCCTGTTTTACCTAACAGGACACCAAATAAAGCTAAACCAAATGGAATTTGCAGTATCGCCACAATCCATCTACCCAGATCTGTAGTTGCACTAAAATCACCATATCCTACCGTTGAGGTAGTAACGATATAGTAATAAACAAAAGTGCTAATTGGCCTCAGTGCTACTTCTTCTGCGAAGATTAACAACAACCAGATCAAGACCATATGTAATAATGTCGCAATAGCGACAGCTTGCCAACTAACCTGATCAATATGGTTTCTGACTAGTAAAAATAATCGTTTAAATATAAAAGGCATGCCCACACTTGGTTATTCAGCTATCAATTATCCGATAAGTTACTGTAATGCTTAAATGAAGGCAATGCTTGAAATACCTTTGAGGATCAAGATTATTATCTAGACTGCTTTTTTAAAGTAGAACAGTGTAAGCTATACTTGAATTATTAATTATAAAGTCGAGCGTGTTATGTCAGGTGTATTAGCTTCTGTTGATCAACGAACTCAACTCGTTGGTGAAAATCGCTTAGAGTTATTATTGTTTTATTTGCACAGTCGTCACTTGTTTGCTCTTAATGTCTTTAAAGTTAAAGAAGTAGTGAAACTGCCGCATCTTAGTATCATTCCACATGCCCATCCTAAAATATCAGGCGTGGCCAATATTCGTGGTGAATCAATCCCTGTTATTGATTTACGCCAAGCGATTTGCATGTCTGCGGCTAAGAATACTGAAGATAGTAACTTAGTGATCACTGAATACAATCGTACAGTACAAGGGTTTTTAATTGGTAAGGTTGATCAAATCGTTAATATGACATGGTCAGATATAATGCCACCGCCTTCCTCTATCGGTAAAAATCATTATCTAACTGCGCTCACTAAAATTCAACGTGATGGCCAAGAGCAGTTAGTAGAGATCATTGATGTAGAAAAAGTACTAGCAGAGATTATTGAGTACGAAGTGCAAATCTCTGATGAGGTACTTGACCAAAGTATCGTAAACGAATTTGTTGGCCGAAAAATACTCCATGCTGACGACTCACCTACAGCACGAAAACAAGTGAGCGATACATTAACGCAGTTGGGTATTGAGATTATCCCAGCCAGTAATGGTCTTGAAGCACTCAATATGCTTAAAGCCTGGGCTGATAAAGGCATGGACGTAGAAAAAGAGTTACTGATGGTGATCACCGATGCAGAAATGCCAGCAATGGATGGTTATCGCTTAACGCACGAGATCCGCAACGATAACCGCTTAAAAAATCTGCATGTGGTACTTAACACATCCCTCAGTGGCAGCTTTAACCAAGCCATGGTCGAGAAAGTGGGTTGCAATGCGTTTTTATCTAAATTTCAACCAGACTTACTCGTAGAAGAAGTACAAACACGTTTAAAAGCGGTCCTCGCACCACAGAAATAGCACTGTATCTAAGCGTGGCTTATGCCACGCTAGTGCTTGAATTAACGTTTGTTATAATGACGAAGAAATACGCGATTTAATACCACGACTACAACACATATTGCCAATTAAACGCTTTCGTGATTAATTGGCAATATGTAGCAATAATCAAAACACACAATCATTATGCTAAATCATGTTGCCAAACCGTTCACTAAATTAGTGGAACGTTACCTACCCGATCCATTTATTTTTGTTATTTTACTCACACTACTTACCTTTATAATTGCGTGTGTAGTGACACCTTCAAACCCACAACAAGTGCTGAGCGCGTGGGGCAGTGGTTTTTGGAACTTACTGAGTTTTGCCATGCAGATGCTGTTGGTATTACTCACCGGATATATGCTGGCAAGTACACCGATGATGAGCCGACTGCTCACGCAATTAGCAAAACTTGCCAATACTGCGCCAAAAGCTATTTTATTAGTGACTTTCGTATCATTACTCGCCAGTTGGATTAACTGGGGATTTGGCTTAGTTATTGGCGCTTTATTTGCCAAAGCCATTGCCCGCCACACACTCGTTGATTATCGCTTACTGGTTGCCAGTGCGTATTCTGGCTTTATTGTTTGGCATGGTGGCTTGGCAGGCTCAATTCCTTTAACTATCGCAACGTCAGAGCATTTTGCACAGCAAAGCATTGGTGTGATAAACACCAGCGAAACACTGTTTTCAGGATTTAATATAGCTATAGTTATTGGCTTATTTATCATTATGCCACTGGTTAATCGTTATATGTTACCCAGCGCAAAAGACAGCATTTATGTTGATAAAACGCTATTAGCAGAACCGATACCTAAGCCCTACAATGTTAGTCGCCCTGCCGATAAAATTGAACACAGTAAGTTATTAGGACTAGGCATTGGAGTACTTGGGCTAGTTTATTTAGCTAATTATTTTGTGTTTAGTGGCGGCTCACTTAATTTAAACAGTGTGATTGCACTGTTTTTATTTTCTGCGATTTTACTGCATCAAACGCCGTATAATTTACTTAATAGCCTGCAGCAAGCAGTCCCCAGCGGCGCAGGGATTATTATCCAGTTTCCATTTTATGCAGGGATCATGGCAATCATGGTACAAACGGGTTTGGCGCAGCAGATATCACAAGGATTTATCGCCATCGCCAGTGCACAATCATTGCCATTTTGGAGCTTTTTAAGTGCTGGCTTAGTAAATATATTTGTGCCCTCAGGTGGCGGCCAATGGGCTGTACAAGCGCCTATAGTGATACCCGCAGCACAAGCTCTGGGTGCAGATATGCCGCGCGTCGCGATGGCAGTAGCGTGGGGGGATGCGTGGACTAATCTTATTCAGCCATTCTGGGCTTTACCGGTATTGGCAATTGCCGGCCTAAAAGCCAAAGACATTATGGGCTTTTGTTTAGTGCAGCTAATTATAACCGGCGTGTTTATATCATTGATGTTGAGTTTTTATCCGTAACGCTTGCTGCAAAAATACAGCGTGAGTAACACCTCACGCTATTTAAATTTGTTAACTCGATAGAATTTTCATTGGCAGGCTTAAAATTGCGTTTTCAGAATCAGCAAAATGCATCATCACAGCCACATGGCCTGCAACTACCAAAGCGTACATCACAGCCGAAAAACCTTGCCCGTATTTATCTAGTGGCAGTAAATGCGAATAGTGGCGGCCGCGCCATTCAAAGGCGATTTCCAGTGCACCGATAAATAAGAAAAACACTAATAGCATTAAACCAAAGGTGTAGCTTAGCCATAAGCCAAATAACACGCCTAAAATACAAATACTTAAACCAACCCATGAACGCATTGAGAAGCTAATACTTTTTAATACATGCCCGCCATCAAGCGGTAAAATAGGCAGCAAGTTAAATAAATTCAATAATGCGCTGAGTACTGCGACCCCGGCAAATATTTCCATCTCGGTGGCATAATAAAGCACCACACCAAGTACGGAGGTGATCAAACCAAATGCAGGCCCCATTAAAGAAATCACCACATCTTGCCAGCGGGTGGTAATTTTATCGTCGCTTACGGCAAGCCCGCCAACAAATGGGATTAAATAGATACCCTTGGTTTTAATACCAAAATATTGCATTGCTCTGACATGGCCGTACTCGTGGATCACCAAACAAGCAATTAGCATAAGCGCAAACTCAAACGTAAATAACCAAGCATAACCAGCCACTGAGGCGCCCGCTAATACTACCTTGACGACTTTCGCACTTTTAAAAATCTTAAAACCGAGCGCAAATAATCCAAGCAGCCCCTGCTTAGGTTTAGTTTTTTCAATAGGCGGTAATGTCAGTTGTTTTACAAATTCATTATCAATATGTAGCGCTATACTATGCTCAATGACCGTACTGGTGTCTAAACCAATCACTTGATTATTTAGCTTAAATTCAAAATAGTTAACACGTGGATTATCAAATCCGATTGCCTGTTGTTGCTGAAAAATTTTTACAATTTGTTGCCCCGCGAGCACTAAACTAAATTGTTGATCAGCAAGGGTCAGCTGTATTTGCATGATGTCACTTCAAATCTTAAAAATTATATCGTTAGTATACCCATTTTTTTAGCTAGATTATGGAATATATTTGCAACTATAAAGCTGACACCTTCGCTATTCTCGACTACTTTTAATTAACGAGTAAATTTTATTTCAGGGAAGAAAATGACAAAGCTAGCACGCAGCATTTTGGTCGTTGATGATTCAAAAGCTATTTTAGTAGTGATGCAGGCTATCTTAAATGAGCTTGATGTGCCCAATGTAACAACCTGTTTAGATGCGCAAGATGCCCTCAATAAAGTAAAAGCGCATCCATATGCTTTTGATGCCGTATTTACTGATCTGAATATGCCGAACATGGATGGCATGGAGCTTATTCGTCACCTTGGCGAGTTACATTACCCTGGGGCAATTGTCATTATTTCTGAAATGAATTCAAAAATCATTGATTTAGCGGCTGATTTAGCGCGTAAAAACAACGTACATTTAATTGGTAATATCGCCAAACCAGTACAACTCAACCAAGTTTATACACTGCTACAAAAACTAGAGTATTTAGCTTGTCATACTGAAAAGCCCACAGAACCAATTTCTGAAACGCAATTACTGCATGCGATAAGCCATAATGAGATAACGCCGTTTTATCAACCAAAAATAAACCGTACTAATAATAAAGTTGAAAGCGTAGAAGTATTAGCCAGAATTGTGACCGCAGCACAAGGTGCTATATTTTTACCTGAACGGTTTATTTGTGTTGCTGAAGATTTAGATTTAATTAATCTGATCACGTTTCAGTTGTTTGAAAAGGCAACAGGCGATTTCTCAGAAATAAAAACTCGTTTAGGCTACAAACTTAAACTGGCTTTTAATTTGTCCCCCTGCCAGCTAGAAGATTTAAGCTGCCCGGATAAGCTGGCTTTAATTTTACATCTTAATCAACTGACCCCAAGTGAGATTATTTTAGAGATCACAGAACAGCATGCTTTATCCAGTTCTGCACAGCTAGAAACTCTAAACCGTTTACGAATGCGCGGTTTTGGCATTTCTCTTGATGATTTTGGCACCGGCTTTACCAATGTACAGCAATTAAAAACATTGCCTTTTACTGAGGTGAAAATAGATCGTACCTTGATCAGTAATATTGAAAGTGATTTATTTTCTCAAGTCATTGTTAGTAGCTTAGTAAATATAGCCATTCAAGATGACTTAACAATTGTCGCTGAAGGCATTGAGCGCGTTGAAGAGCTTGAATACTTAGATCGTTTTAAAGAGCACATCTTAATGCAGGGCTTTTTGATCAGTCGCCCAAAAGGCAAAACTGAATTTATTCGTTGGGCGCAATCATGGCTACATATGGTTTCATTAAATAGTCATAGCCGACGTTAATTTTTTCGTTTCGCCATGGTATTCTCAGCACTTAACAATTTATTGCTACTTTCCAAGCGCTGACGCCAGCGTTGCTTAGCAACTGCCTGCATATTAGCTGATTGATCATGCTCATCGACTATTTCAAAGCCCATTAACGCTTCGATCATATCTTCGAGTGTCACAATCCCCTGCACATCACCATATTCATCTATCACTAAACAAATATGAGTACGCTCAGCTAGCAAAGTATGTAATAAGGTAGGTACGTATAAAGTCTCTGGCACAGTATAAATAGGTTTTATCAACTTACTTATTTTATAGTTTTCACCCAACCTATGATACGCCAGCATAATATCGTTTTTATGCACAAAACCGATAATATCATCACCATTTTTATCATATACCAACACCCGAGAAAACGACGCTGAACCATGCTCAGCCAAATATTGATTTACGGTTAAATCTTTATGTACTTTAAACAAGACGGTACGCGGGGTAATTAGCGCATCTAATTTGGCGTGACGGAAATGCAATAAACTACGGATGATTTCAGACTCTTCCTGATGTAAGGCACCTGATTGCGATCCCATATCAGCCATGGCTTCAATTTCTTGGCGAATATAATACTCTTCGTTGTAATTACGGCCCAACATACCGGTGAGTTTTTCAGCAAGCCACACAAAAGGTTTTAGTGCGATGACTAAATACTGTAATGCTTGGGTCACCATAGGTGCAAGCGTTCGCCAATGCTTTGCGCCCAGAGTTTTTGGAATGATTTCTGACAACACTAATACTAACAAAGTCATTATCGCCGAAGCAATTCCCACCGCCGCATCAGAAAAAACGACTGCAGCTTGTGCCCCTACACCGGCAGCTCCAGCAGTATGGGCAACCGTATTTAAGGTTAAAATAGCAGCTAAAGGCTGATCAACATTAGTTTTCAAGTGCTCGAAACGCTTGGCTAGTTTAGGCTTTTTTTTACGTAATACTGCAACATAGCTAGGCGTTATACTCAATAATACGGCTTCCATAATCGAACATAAAAAAGAAATCGTAATCGCCGCTACCATGTAAACGATTAATAATGTCACTGTTACCTCTACGCTACTCAATTGCTCAACACCTTATCAAGTGTCAGCCCTAACCTCAAACCTTATACTGCTGAGCAATGGAATCCATCGCAGAGCACTTTTTGACATCACAACCACATGCTATATTAAATTAAATTCCCTACATCAGGCTCAATAATGAATTTTAGTTCACTATGGCGCGGAAAAACACCTCGCCTAACAACCACACTCGCGGTGTTAACTTTAAGCACGTTAAGTAGCGCTCTAGTGGCTGCACCATTAGATAAAGCAGATATTAAGTTTATTGGCCCAATTGCAGCCGACATGCAGCTAAAGCCATACCAAACTGAGCATCAAGATGCGATTATTAACGCCCTATTACCTAGCATTCAACAACCAACAACAAGCATTACGGTATTTGGCGAAAAATTAAAATGGCAAACCTTAGATAAAGTAAATGCATTAACCCTCGGCGGTCTACAAGCATTAAAGTTTACCACTCATGCTGAGCGCTTTAGCCAAGGCACATTGACACTTAAAGGTATCGAAAAAGCGCAGTTGTTTATCAATGGTGAAAAACAAACAGCCACAAAAGAAAGCTATGAACTGGCATTACCGCAAGGCGATCACCAAATAGTGATTATTGCTGAACAAGTTGCTAATTGGCACGATGTTGACGTTGATTTCGAGCCTAAAGCAGCAATTGATCGATTAACTTTTAGCAATAAAGAGCAACATGGTTTATCTGCCAAGCAACTGTTTGATGCCACAACGGTCAGTTCACTATCTTTAGCACCTGATGCCAAACACTATTTAGTGGCAAAACGCCATTATCAAGATAGCACGGGTAATCAAGCAAATGTGATCACTGAGCTAAAAAATGATGATAATCAAATAGTTTACCGTTTTGAGTCGGGTCAACCGAGTAACATTATTTGGAGCCCTGATAACAATTATTTAGTCTATCTATTAGATGGAAAATTAAAGCAATTAAACCGAAAAACCCTTAATCTTAAAGTGATTGCCAACAACCTAGAGGGCGCGGGTGACTTTGCTTATTACGATAACAACAGCTTAATCTTCAGCTGGTCCAAATCACCAGCAGCTGATAACAGCCTAACTAAACACTACCAAGGTTTACAAGATCGTTGGTCATATGCCCGCACAACCTCACAAGCTTACTTATTAGATATAAGTACAGGCCTGAGTAAAGCATTGAGCCAAGGACCACTTAGTCACAGTATTGAAGATTTTAATAGCAAACGTGGTACGGTATTACTGAGTCGTGGTGTGCAAGTAATGCAAGCGTCGACTCACCCCACCACAGAGTTAGTGGAACTGAATATTGCCAATGCGAGCAACACAGTTATTGGCCAGTTTACTACGTTTAATCAAGCTAAATACACAGGTGATGACATTTATGTCACTGCGGGTCCTGATTTTAAAGATGGTTTAGGCAGAAACCTACCTGAGAATATGCTTGCTAACAACTATGATGGACAGCTTTACCTATTAACTGATCATGGTAAAAATGCAGTACCATTAAGTCGTGAATTTGATCCTGCCATTGGTCAACTTGAAGTACTCGCTAATGGCGATGCCCTCGTTAAAGTCACTGAGCAAGATACGATTGCTTTATACCTGTACGATAAAAGTAAACAACGCTTTAGCAAACTCAAAACAGGTTTTGATGTAGTTGAACAATTCAGTTATTCAAACAACCGCAGCCCAGCTATTTTAGTTAGCGGCTCTAATGCATCATCTCCACAGCAATTAAAACAGTTAAGTATTAATAAAAACACCGCAACCACATTGTGGGATTCTAAACCACAAGCGTATGCAAATACCGATATAGCCAGCTTAGATGAATTTAACTTCATCAATACCGCAGGTGTTGAAATTAAAGGTCGTGTTTACTTTCCAAGCAATCTTGATAAGAACAAACACTACCCAGCATTAGTATATTACTATGGCGGTACATCACCGGTTACTCGTGGTTTTACTGGGCGTTATCCTTTCAATTTATGGGCCGAGCATGGCTATGTGGTTTATGTAGTGCAACCGACCGGTGCAACTGGATTTGGCCAACAGTTCTCTGCTAAGCATGTGAATGCGTGGGGTCAATATACTGCTGACGATATTATGCAAGGTACCCAAGCACTATTAAAACAGTATCCATTTATTGATAAAAATCGTTTAGGTAATTTAGGCGCATCATACGGTGGCTTTATGACTATGTTACTGACCACTAAAACAGACATGTTTAGTGCCTCAATCGCACACGCGGGGATTTCTAATATTACCTCGTATTGGGGTCACGGTTGGTGGGGCTATTTATATTCTGGCGAAGCCTCTAAAAACAGCTATCCTTGGAATAATAGTGAACTATACAGCCAACATAGCCCGGTTTTCCATGCAGACAAAGTAACCACACCGCTACTGCTATTACATGGTGATGCTGATACCAATGTACCTGTAGGCGAAAGTCACACTATGTATACTGCGCTGAAACTACTAGGCAAAGATGTTGACCTTATTGAATATAAAGGGGCGGACCATCAAATTTTTGCTCGCGATCAACGCTTTGATTGGTGGAATACTATGCTTGCCTACTTCGATAAGCATTTAAAAGAGCAACCACAGTGGTGGCAGTACTTATACCCTGAAAAGTAGCTTTTATTCTGTTCAACAGGTAAACCTAGTATGCTAAAGTATCCCCAGAATTAGCCTTTATATATCAATGAACTAATAGTATTAAAAAATGTGGGAAGCGAGGGAACATTCATGGTGTTTTGTGATCTTATGAATCGCTTAAAAACAACAGAGCTAAA
>NZ_JACJFH010000092.1:0-20633 GCF_014164495.1 Pseudoalteromonas sp. SG41-5
AACATCATCACATTGAGATAATGCTTTTTCAACCGCTTGAACTTTAAATTCTTGTGTAAATCGACGTCTCATTTTTATCTGCCTCTATTAAAAGTTAGAGGCGACAACTATCCTGACACAGGGGGATAGCTACTCCCCTTTCAGTCTGGATGATTAATAATCCAATCGCTTCAACGTTACTGATGTTGACACGGGAGTGTTCAAAAATCTGTGTCATTTGATTAAACTGATAAAAAACAGGAATGACACATGACAAATCAATTCAACTTCGAAGATGCCGTTAAAGCGCTTCAATCAGGTAAAAAGCTAAACGGTAAAGATGGTGTACTTACATCACTTATCAAACAATTAACCGAGTCAGCGCTCCAGGCTGAGCTTGAACATCACCTCGCTAATGAGCAGGCGCCTAACCGTAAAAATGGCTTTAGCACGAAGACGATTAAGTCACCTGCTGGCAATTTTGAGCTAGAGACGCCTAGAGACCGCAGTGGTAGCTTTGAGCCCCAGCTCATCAAGAAGAACCAAACGACATTGAGTGATGAAATAGACTCAAAAATACTCTCCATGTTCAGTATGGGGATGAGCTATCGTGATATTAATAAGCACATTGAAGATATGTACGGCATGAACGTCGCCACTGGCACCATCAGTGCTGTGACCGATAAACTTATTCCAGAGCTTAAAGCATGGCAACAGCGCCCTCTCGATAGTCACTACCCGATTGTGTGGCTTGATGCTATTCATTACAAAGTCAAAGAAGATGGCCGTTATATTAGTAAAGCCGTTTATACGTTATTAGGGCTAGATATTCATGGCAAAAAAGAAATACTTGGCTTGCATTTATCCGAAAATGGAGGCGCTAATTACTGGTTGTCGGTACTTACCGACTTAAATAATCGAGGCGTTAAAGACATACTAATTGCATGCGTTGATGGGCTAACAGGCTTTCCAGAAGCCATTGCAGCTATATTTCCCGAGACAGAAGTTCAATTATGTATTGTTCATCAAATACGAAATTCAATGAAGTATGTCGCGTCAAAGAATCAAAAAGCATTTATGGCTGACTTAAAGCCTGTTTATCGCGCATCAACAAAAGAAGCAGCAGAGATAGCACTTGATGAGCTGGAGGCTAAATGGGGGGACGCTTATCCGCTAGTGATCAACTCATGGCGTAATAAATGGCATAATTTATCAGCCTATTTCAAGTACCCTGAGCCTATACGTAGGGTCATATACACAACGAATGCGGTGGAAGCAGTCCATCGTCAGTTTAGGAAATTAACGAAAACAAAAGGCGCTTTTCCAAATGAAAATAGCTTGTTGAAGTTGCTTTATGCTGGCATATTAAATGCTACCGAGAAATGGACAATGCCCATACACAATTGGAGCCTTTGTTTATCTCAGTTGGCAATTTATTTTAAAGGGCGTTTAGATAACGTGCTCGATCTTTAAATTTTAAGCTGACACAGAATCTTGAACGCCCTCTACCAATAAACGCGATGACCATTGAGGTTCGTCTGCTATTTTTTCTGCCCACGGCATTCCTACCAATACAATTGATACACCCGCTTCGTCGTTAATATACTTTAATCGGTTAGCAATCTCGCGGCGCTTTTTACCTTGGTTGTGCTCAATTAGCTCTTGGAACTCATCAATAATTATAAGCTCAGTACCACACGTTTTTAAATTTTCAATTAATGATGTCGTTAACCGAGTACCGTTTACTCGCAATTTGCGCTTTGTGCTACCTACTTGTCCTAAGTCTTTAAGAAGTTCAGCTAAGGTAGACTCTAATGTGGGGTTGCTGGGAATACGGCTTACTAATACAGGGTGGTTCATCACTCCATTAATAAATTGCGGTAAGTGACGTTCTTTATACTGTTTTATTAGTGCTGTTTTACCTGTGCCTGTATCGCCATTTAACAGCATGCAAGGCTTTTCACCTGTTAGCCCTTTACCAAGTCTTAATCTGTCAAAGTCATTAAATACCGTGCTTATTATTGGGTATTCAATAAATACATCGCGAAATTCATTAAGCTTTTCTTTTTGTTTGTCGGTCAGCATAATTAAAATCCATCTAAGTCTGAAATAAAGTCATCCCAGCTATCAGTTACTTGCTCTTTAGATGTAACCTTTTTGTGTTCTACTGGCTCGCTCTGAGCTATTGATTTCTGCGAGTCGCTACTAACATTTTGATGCTTAGCTAATGCTTTACCGCCTTTTACTTTTGAGTGTTTTGGCGCATTTTTTAACTCTTCAAACTCGTTTTGAATTTTATTATGAATAAACATACGCGCTTTTGCTAAGCCTACATTATCGATAGAGCCCGAAATAAAATCGCGATGAATACGTATATTTATTTTATGCTGATTTAAACTTAAATTTTGGGTGTAACCGTTTGGATCTATGCATGGCACTTTTATGTAATGCTCTAGCTTATCGAGGTAAACGTATATATAAGAAATATCATCGGGGTTTAATTTAATTAAAACGTCTTGAGATACTTTATGGCTAAATTGCTTTCTATAATTGGCCAGCTCAGTACTGTCGTAGCTTAAGTTTTCTAGCCTTATTCCACCTTTACGGAGCACCCGATGATTTGAAATACTGAGCACAACATCTAGCTGTTGAAGATCATCATTACTCAGTACTGTTGGTGGTAACGTATTAAAGCCTTGATCCCATAATTGGCTTGGTATGTACTTAAATCGGCTATCAGCATCTTGATGGTAAACGTCTACTACCCATTTATGAAATAGCTGCATAAAGGTCGTAAAGCGCATGATTGCATCTTTTTTGGGGTTATATTCATGTTTTTGCAAAATGTTAGAAAAGGTTTTACCTGGAATCGGATCTAATAACTCGGTGTTAATAGTGCCAAACATACGCTCTACAAAAGGTTTAAGCCAAGGCTTTTTCGTTGGATTATATTGAATGTTTACTCCAATTTCACAAACAGCAAGCTCAAGATTGTTACCCCAAAACTCTCTTCCATTATCAGTAACGAGTGTTTCAATTTTACCAGCACACTTCCACTCATTTACTGTATCAGGGTATAGCTTTGCCACTTCACTTTTAGGTTTCATGGCATTCATCATCGCTCGCCTTACTGCATCATAGCTAGGCTCACTGAAGCTAAAGTAATAGCCAACAATACAATGGCTATACACATCTACTAACATAGTGAGTGTTGGCCGACCAAGTGGGATATGTAGCTCATCATCCAATAAAATAAGATCAAGGGGTGTATGGTCAATTTCAACTTTTTCAAGTACTCGGGTAGGCCGTGTATGCCCTTCCACTTTATTAAAAGCAATATCAGCAAGGCGCTTACCATAACGAGCAACCATTACTTCGTATTGCGGTAAGTTATCTATTCTATTTTTAAATGCTTTGTATGTTAAAGGCTTTAAATCACTGCCTACAACACTGTCGTTTTCAATGATAACTAAGTCTGCGTAATACTTATAAGCCGAAGCCACTGATGGCTTTTCTTTTACTAAGTAACGCTCAAGTGCCTTTTCAAAAAACTTATCGGTGGCTTGGTATTAGCGCCATGATATTTTTATCTGCATTGGTATAAGCGCTATACCATCGTGCAGCTGTTCTCCAGCTGGGCTTTTTTTCTCCCTCAACTTCGGGCATTACTTTTAATAAAGGCTCAAGGTTTTTTGTGTCCAACCGCCTTGAATATTAGCCTCAAGCCATTGAATATATTTAAGCTTAGCAAATGTTGTTGTTTTAATTTTTTCAGGAAGGGCTTGTAAATCTTTGGCGTAATTTTGAGGTAGTTTGGTCTCTACTTTTGGTAATGGCTGGTTAAACTCATCATCAAACAAACCGTCATTAAACATTGTTAGACCAAATTGCTGTTTCTATTGATATTTCATTTGTAGTTAAGTCGGCAAATAACTGCCCTAGTGATAATAAGCGTAGCACAGTAGCAAGTAGCTCACCGGCAGTTACTTTTAAAAAGTTAACTAACTGGCCCACTTTAATAGAGCCGTATTGCTTAACAAGTTCTAACACCGATGCTTGCAGCTCTGTTAAAGACTGAAAACCAGAATAGCGATGTAAAAGCTTTAAGTTATTGAGTGTTGGGTATACACGGATTTGTTTATCAGTAACCAGTATTAAGTCGCGTCCATCTTGCTTAGCTATGGTTTGCTTTTCAATAAAACGTGCACGAAAGTCTTCGTCAGCAATTTTGCTTTGCGGTTTTACTTCGATAAATTTTTGCGTGCCGTCTGTGTGGGTAAGTAAAAAGTCAGGTGTTTAACGGCAAATACGGTTATCGAACTCATATTCGTAACCGAGTGGTTGTGCCTCAAATGCGGCTATTGATGGTGAAAATTCAAAATGAAAGCAAGCATCAAACTCTAAAGAGGATTCGACTAAACAGGTAGATTTATTTTTTTGACTAGCAAATTTATGGAGGTTTTTTACACGGGAGTGTTTTAGTTTTCTTCTGTACATGTGAGTCAACCATCTAACCATTTGGTTAAATACTAGACTATGCCACCTTATACTTCCAATTTATGTCATCTTTTAGTACAAATATGTCAACTTATACTTCAAACAACACCCAAATGAGGAATTTGGGTGGCAGTCTTACCAGCCACATCTCGGCACACACGTCACAAACTGTGGCTGCTCCCTTCCGGGCCTGACCAGGTTCGCCTGCTAGTGTTGCGAGAGGACCAATAAGACTACCATTGAGGGCCTTGGTTGGCGCGGGAGGGATTATCTCTACTTTTGCTGTGTTATTCAAGGGGAAACACAAAAAGAAAGTGCGATTGCATATTAAACATACAACCGCACTATTTTTTAAACGATTTAAGTAAGATTATTGATTATCTAACTCTTTTTTTACGTTACGTAGTACAGCTTTTATTTTTTTCATATTTTCAGGGCCCATGCGTAGCAGTTGTTTTTGTGCCGCTGGTAGGCGTTCCCATTCTGAGTAAGCATATTGATAAGTGACTGAATCACGTAACAGTGGCATATCCCCTTTTGGCTCTGGGGTATCCAATAATAGGTCTATCGCTTCTTCAAGTGTTTGATTAAATGCATCACCTTGATAGCCTATTTCTGTATACGCATCATTGATCAGTGGTTTGTACTCATCATATAAACGTACGATTTGCGCTGCGCTCATGCTAGTAAAGATTTTTACATAAGGGGTATAACGCTCATAGCTGTTTGGATCAATGGTAAGAATATCACCCTCTACCACACTAAAGCCTTCTTCTAACTTAATAACGGGAGTGTGTTTTTGCGCAATTTTACCTTTGGCAAGATTATCTATAAATACCACACCACGGCGAATAACATCGTCGTTTATAACCAAACTCATAGCGGCATCACTTAGGTATTCGTCTAACTTAGCAACAACGACAGGATCGCTTTCATCAAGAGTAGGTAGTGGCTCTACTTGCGGCTCAGGCTCTACTGGGCGTGGCGTTGGCACGGCTAAATCAGCAGGCTTTTCAGGATTAACAGATGGGGCATTAACAACCGGATCGTTCTCTGGTTTTAGCTCCATCATGGGGCGCTCTGCTACGTGTTGCTCAACTTCGGTTGCTGATTGTGACTCATCACTTGAGTTTAATAACACAAACGCTGCAGCAATAATGATAATAATTAAAATGATGCCTGCAAATAAAAGGTTATTATTCGGTGGACGTTTTTGAACATCTGACGCTGATGGTTGATCTGACATACGAACTCCATAAATATTAAAATGCGATAACAGTAAGAGTACCCTAAATGGATTTAATTCATAGCCTACACTAATAATTATTAACGTAGCTAAGGTATCCTTTGATTCTTCTAGCTTAAAGACTTACAGTTAATAAATAAAGTAAAGACGCTTAACCGCTTAATTGCAACGACGAAACTCAACTATGAAAATCAAGCAAATCGATAAAAACAAACCTAAAGTTGCTCTGTTACTGACCGGTGGTGGTGCACGTGCCGCTTACCAAGTTGGGGTTCTTAAAGCGCTCGCGCACAGTATGCCGCGTACCGCCCCGCTGCCATTTACTATTATTAATGGTACATCTGCCGGAGCGATCAATTCAGCTGCGCTAGCAAGCTATGCTTCATGCACCCATTTGGCGGTACGTAAACTGGAATCTGTTTGGAAAAACTTTTCTACGTCAATGGTATATAAAAGTGATTTTATCAGCGTGTTTGGCCATTTAATGCGTAACATGCTGACCAGTTTTCAATCTGAACATATTAATCATCCACCAGCGAGCTTGTTGAATAATCAGCCTTTACGTAATTTACTTAATGAAATTTTAGATTTAACTCGCATTGAGCGTAATTTACACCGTAATTATTTAGATGCGCTGTCAATCACCGCATCAAGCTATACCACGGGTGATTCTGTGGCGTTTTTTCAATCTAATACACAATCACCTTGGCGGCGCGCTAAACGCGAAGGCCAAGCGACCCGTATTAACGTTGAACATTTAATGGCGTCCAGTGCAATTCCTATGGTGTTTCCGAGCGTAAATGTATACAACCACTACTTTGGTGATGGCTCTATTCACCAATTGTCGCCACTGAGTCCATGTGTCCATTTAGGCGCTGAAAAAATATTTATTATTGGTGTTGATCAGCCCAAAGAAGCTCATCCGCCGGGTTATCTCCCTCACTTCCCAGGGTTATCCTCAATTGCGGGCCATTTGCTCGACAGTGTGTTTACCGACACCTTACAGTCAGATCTTGAGCGCCTTGAACGAATTAACCGAACTTTAGGTTTGTTACCTGGGCGTGATAAACACCAAGAATTAAAGCAAATACAAAGTTTTGTGATCAATCCATCAGAAAACTTTAATGCCATTGCCGCAAACTATTACAGTGATATGCCTTTAGCCATTAAAATATTACTGCGAATGATCGGGGTTAAAAAACGTTCTCAATCGAGTTTAACCAGTTACTTATTGTTTGAAAAACGCTATACCCAGCATTTGATTGAAATTGGTTATAAAGATGGTTTAGAGAAACTGCCGCAGATACGCGAATTTTTAGAGCTCGATTAACAGCGAACTATTCACTAATCCGTACCATCGAGTAAATAGCACTCTACCCGCTCTACTCGTCGAGGTTTACCTTGTAGTACAAGAATATCTCCGGCGAGTAAAATAGTGTGCAGCGATGGACTATCAATTTCACGGTCTTTGCGCCGTAATGCTCGCACTGATACTTTACGTTTTTCGAGATTTAATTCATTAATATTTTTAGCAACCGCAAAGGCGTTTTCTGGCAGTGCCATAACGTGTAAATACTCAAGCCGCTCGGCGTTATTTTCTTCACTATCAAATTGATCTCCGGCAAAAAAACCATGTAAAAATTGGTAACGGTTACGCCGCTCTTTGCTAACCCGCCTAACAATACGCGACATTGGTACGCCCGACATAGATAACACGTGCGACACTAACATTAAGCTCGCTTCCAGCGTTTCGGGCACCACCTCAGTCACGCCAAGCTCTTTGAGTGCTTCGAGATGACTATCATCGCGCATGCGTACCAGTATTTTCACGTCAGGAGCTATTTGCTTTATCGCATCGATCACGATTTGCGCATGTTCAAAATCGGTGAAAGTAATGATCACTAGTCGAGCTCGTTCGACTCCTGCTGATTTTAAAATATCTTTTTGTTTTACATGACCAAAAATAACGGGCTCTCCAGCTGCTTTGGCCTCTTGAACTAGTATTGGGTTACTTTCAACAGCAACGTACTCTATTGCTTCTGGCTTTAAAAACCGCGCAATAGTTTGCCCCACCCGAGAGAACCCACAGATAACTACATGGTTTTGATACAAAGTGCTACTGTTAGGCTGTTGCTGCCACTCACCGTTGGGATTTTTTAATACCCCAAGTTGTTTTAATAACCAAGGCGTCGATTCTATTAAATAAGGTGTTAAGCCCATCGACATGACTGCAATAGCGATTAAAAATGAGGCGTGATCTAAAGCTAATAATTGGTGTTTAGTAGCAAGCGCAATTAATACAAAACCAAACTCGCCCATTTGCCACAGCATGATGCCTGCTGCAATTGCATCTTGTTTTCGCTCGCCCATCAGTTGCGCTAAAAAAGTAATAACACCAATTTTTAATACTAGCATTAGCGCTAATGCAGCCACTATCCAATACCATACGCCAAACACGTATAAAATATCGAGCTGCATGCCGACAGTGACAAAAAATAGGCCCATTAAAATATCGCGAAATGGTCGAATATCGGCTTCTAACTGATGTCGGTACTGGCTTTCGCCGAGCATCATTCCTGCTAAAAATGCGCCCAGCGCCATCGATAAGCCAAATAAATACGTTAAGCCTGCGGCAAATAAGGCAACCACTAAAGTAGTCAAAACAAACAATTCATCGGTGCGCATTAATGCAACTTCGCTAAAGACTTTTGGCAATACCCACTTGCCTATCATCCATAACAACAAACATACAAACGCGCCTTTAGTTAAAGCGAAAATCAGCGCCCAGGCAATGCCCTCAGTACCACTACTTTGGGCTAATAAGGGTAAAGTAATCAGTAACGGCACCACCGCAATATCTTGAAATAATAACATTCCGATAGCGAGCTGCCCTCGCCGCTGTTTAAGTTCGCCGGTTTCTTTAAGTAATTTAACCACCACCGCTGTTGATGACAGCGCCATTAATGTCGCGATAGTAAAACTACTCAGCACAGACAAATCCATCAGCAATAAAATCAGCATAAATACAATACTTGTAACTATTACTTGCAACGTGCCCAAGCCAAATACAATATTGCGCATTGCCATTAAGCGGCCAACAGAAAACTCCAGCCCTAAACTAAATAATAAAAATACAATACCAAGCTCAGCTACAAAATGTATTTCATGACTTTGCGCCATCCAGCCAATGCCATGACTACCCGCTAATAAGCCAGTAGCAAGGTAGGCGAGGATCGGCGGTAAGCCAATGCGCTTAAATAACCATACCAGCACCACAGCAGCCAGTAATAAGCCAAATATTTGAGCCAATACACTTTGCAAATAAACCTCCTATTTATATTATTGCCATACCGTCAAAATTTTAGCTGCTTAAGAGTTAACTATAGCAACTATCTGTTTTTCAGCCAGTTTGGAATAGTGGCACAAAAATCGCTTAGGAAAGTAATAACAAACTCCTAGGGGGAGAAAACCATGGAAAATGTCCATATTTTGACGCAGCGCATCTCAGCACGTGGCGAGTTCCTGCCGTTTTCGGCAGAGCATTACCGTAATAATGAGCCCGCAGCTATCCATAGTTTGCTCGAGAAACTGCAAACAACGTTGAACATAGAAGAGCTACTAACGATTTATGCTGAACACGCAAAGCAGCTTATTAATTTTTCAGGCTTGCAGTTTCAGTCATCTCTTGGGGTGGCACAAATTGCTAATAGTGATAACAGCAAACCGCCATATTCATTTAATTTAGACATAAATAATGAACATTTAGGACAGCTTATCTATTTTTGCCAATATCCGCTTTCGGGCAATATTGAACAAAAGTTAGTTGGCTTACACTGCGCATTGGTTTACCCATTACGCAATGCATTAATGTATAGCCGCGTACTAAAACTAGCGACTAAAGACACCTTAACAGGGCTTAATAATCGTAGTCAGTTTGATGCTATTTTGACGCAAAAATTAGAGCGTTTTCGCCGCCATCATCGCCCATTTAGTTTAATGTTGTTAGATTTAGATAACTTTAAACAAGTTAATGATAGCTACGGTCATAAAATTGGCGATGACGTATTACAAGAGTTTGCCAACGTTTTATGCAGTAGTATTCGCGGCACAGATTCTGTATTTCGTTTTGGTGGTGATGAGTTTGCAGTATTAATTGATGATCCTGAATTTACCACAAATAAAGTGATTGCTCAGCGAGTGATGCATTTAGTGGCGCAGTCAAGTTTAATGAAACAATATGAAGTCACCACCAGCATTGGATTTACCTTGGCAAACAGCAAAGATTGTGAGAATGAGATTTTTGCCCGCGCCGATAAAGGTTTATACAAGGCCAAAGCATCAGGGCGTAACTGCGCTAAAGCGTATTAATTAAAGGTAAGCCTAGTTCCCCCCCTAGGCCTTACTTTGATATTTATACTAACTTTTTGACTTGACCAATAACTTATAGCCTAATAGTGCTAAGCAAAAACCAAAAAAGAAACCACTAATTAGGTATAACAAAGCAGCCATGCTGGTCAGTGGTACAACAATGACCATTAATAATGGAATACTCACCCCAACAATAAAAAATAGTCCGCCTTTACCTAACCAGTACGCAATTAAAATAATCGCACACACCAAACCACCTGCAACCGAATACGCTAACGTTAAAAGCGCCAGCTCAAACATTACCGTGGCAATGCCCGCTACAACGGCTGTAACTATAAGCCCTAACGGCGCTTTATTGACTAGTGATAAACCAACGTGTGGCTGTGACGTTGTCATGTTTTTATCTCCCAAAATATACCTTTTTCATCGGCGTGTTCTGCACTTATAAAATGCCCTACGACATAAACCAATTGCTCATTATAAAAAATTAGTGGCACATTAGCACGTAACCATGGCGCTACTTTGGCATCTTTAAACCAATGTTTAATGCTGTTGTGGCCCGGTTTTTTAAGCGGTTTAATACGCGCCTGTGGGCAATTAAACTGAACAGAAACGTGTTCATCAGGCAATGGCTTTCTAACTCCTATACCTGATAATTGTATGAGGGTACGACCATCTGAAAGTAACTGTTTTTGAGCAGTTAGTGATTGGCTGTCAGGAACGGTTGTTTCACGTACAAAATATAAAAAGTTTTGATGCCGGCGTACTTGCCCTTCGGTTAACTGAATAAGTAGCTGCGCATCAGCTTTTGCTGTTAAACCTTGTGTAAGTATTTGCTGAGTTTGTTGTTGTGATGGCATAAGCGTCGTAAACTGCCCAAGCCAACAACGCAAAACATTTGCTTGGCGCGCAGCGCTAAAATTTGCTAGCTGTAAACAACTTAACCCTTGCTGGATGTTTTGGCATTGGCTTAAATCTAACTGAGTGTATTCATCAAGTACATCTTGCTGCTGTTGAAGAAGCTTAACACTGCGTGCTGCGCTTTTCTCAAAGCCGCTAAATCGTTCACTTAATAGAGGTACTATTTGCTGACGAATAAAGTTGCGATCAAAGCGCTCATCTGTATTTGAATCATCGGTAATATGCTCAAGCTTAAACTCGGTAGCAAATTGTTCAATACTGTGTCGTGTGCTGTTCAGCAGTGGCCGTAAACATTCTCGCCCAGAACTCAAGGTGCGAGTTTGCCGCATAGATGCTAAGCCTTGTAATCCTGAGCCGCGTTTTAGCCTCAGTAAAAACGTTTCTAGTTGATCATTTAAGTGCTGCCCTAGCAAAATAATACTGCCGCTTGGGCTATGCTGATCAAGTGCCTGATACCGAGCATCGCGGGCGAGCTCTTCTAGACTCGTGCGTGATTTATTGGTGATTTTTACCTGAGCCGAGTAAAAAGGAACTTTTACTATTGCACATAGTTTTTCGCAAAAATGCTGCCAATCGTCGCCATACTGACTTAAACCATGATTAACATAAACTGCGCTTAATTGCAGTTGCGGTATTTCAGCTTTTAGCGCATTCATTATATGCAGTAATACCACCGAATCCACACCACCAGAGAGCGCTACCGTAAATGCGGTTTTGTGCTCATCAGTATAAGGCGTAATGGCATTTTTTACTTGTTGGTATAACGATGTTGTTTGCATGAGTAACCATCAACTTAAATTTAGTAGTGCTCCTAGCTCCAAAGCATTCTAAAACAAAAAAGCCGCAATAGCGGCTTTTTTTCATCAATTTGGTTGTTTTGTTTATCTTAACAATAGCCAAACGACATTAAACGTTTATAGCGTTGATCAAGCATCTCATCCAGTGACAGAGCTTGTAAATCAGCTAAATCGCGCTTAAGTTGATTTTTCAGGTTACGCGCCATACCTTCGTAGTTACGGTGCGCGCCACCTAATGGCTCTTCAACTAAGCTGTTGATCAAATCAAGCTCTTTAACACGCTCAGCGGTTACACCCATCGCTTCTGCAGCAAGAGGTGCTTTATCAGCGCTCTTCCACAAAATTGATGCACAACCTTCTGGTGAAATCACCGAGTAAGTACTGTACTGCAACATGTTAACGCGATCACCTACACCAATGGCTAGAGCACCACCTGAGCCGCCTTCACCAATAACCGTACAAATTGTTGGCACTTTTAATGCTGCCATCACTTTAAGGTTACGTGCGATTGCTTCAGATTGGCCTCGCTCTTCAGCGCCAACACCTGGGTATGCACCTGGGGTGTCGATAAAGGTCATAATTGGCATTTTAAAACGCTCTGCCATTTCCATTAAGCGTAATGCTTTACGGTAACCTTCAGGCTTTGGCATACCAAAGTTGCGTTTAATTTTTTCAGCTGTGTCACGGCCTTTTTGTTGGCCAATAACCATCACTGGTTGACCTTCAAAGCGTGCAACACCGCCTAAAATTGCCGGATCATTCGCAAAAGTACGATCGCCAGCAAACTCGTCAAATTCCGTGAAAATACGCTCGATATAATCTCGAGTATAAGGACGCAACGGATGACGGGCTAACTGAGAAACCTGCCAAGCACCTAATTTAGAGAATATTTCCTCTTTCATTTTAGCGCTTTTCTCTTTTAATCGACTGACTTCCTCTTCTAACTCAAGGTCTAAATCGCCAGCGCGGCTTATATTTTGTAACTCTTCAATTTTTGCTTCTAACTCTGCGATTGGAAGCTCAAAATCAAGATAATTGAGGCTCATGCTCTAAACTACCTAATTAGTTAAATTCTAGTTCTACATCTTGCGCCGCCATTAACGATAACTTATGAATTAAGTCATCACTAGGCGTAACACACCATTCTGGCCCGAGGGTTAACTGTGCCAACGCATCTGGACGCTGATAGTAAACCTTAATCGGACAAGTACCAAACTTATAAGGTTCGAGTACTTTTTGTAATTTATCGAAGAAGTTGGCTTCGATTTGCACCATATTTAGCGTCATTTTAATCGCTTTAATACGTTTTTCGCGCGCTTGCGCGATGGTGCATATGTCTCTGGCGGTCATTGTAATACCACCGGAGAAGTTATCAAAGCTGACCTGTCCAGATATTACCAAGATATTGTTGATTTGCAGCATATCTTGGTACATTTCAAACTGTTCTGGGAATAAGCGTACATCAATACGGGCACTCTTGTCATCTAAAGTTACAAGCCCCCAACGATTTCCCTTTTTATTTACTAGTGTACGTGCAGCTATAACAAGGCCTGCAGCGGTTGATTGCACATCACGATTAGTTGGCTGTAAATCCACTAATTTACCACTGGTGTAATATTTCAGCTCTTTACGATACTGATTTATTGGGTGCCCGGTTAAATATAAGCCTAAGGTTTCTTTTTCCCCATCAAGCCATTGGTTATCAGTCAGTGGCGTGGCTTTTATAAATGCTTGCTCGACTTCATCCGGCTCTGTCGCTAATAAACCAAATAAATCAGTTTGCCCTAACGACTCTGCTTTATGATGCTGATCAGCCGCTTTCATCGCGTCTTTTAAGCTTGCCAATAAAGTAGCACGCGCTGGTTGCGTTTTCTCGGGACCGAGTTGATCAAGCGCACCGGCGTAAATAAGTTTTTCGGTTACGCGTTTATTGATACGTTTTAAATCTACCCGCGCACAAAAATCGAATAGGTCTTTAAATGGCCCACCGTTACTTCGCGCTTCTAAAATTGCATCTACAGGCGCTTCACCCACGCCTTTGATAGCACCAATACCATAAACAATTTCACCCTTGAGGTTTACTGTAAACTTATAGGCACCAGCATTTACATCAGGCGGTAATAAAGTGAGCTTCATGTTCTCACATTCATCAACCAAGGTGACGATTTTTTCAGTGTTATCCATATCAGCCGACATCACCGCCGCCATAAATTCAGCAGGATAATGGGTTTTCATCCACAGCGTTTGGTACGATACTAACGCATAGGCTGCGGAGTGTGATTTATTGAAACCGTAGCCTGCGAACTTCTCTACCAAGTCGAAGATCTTAATCGCCAGTTCGCCGTCAATGCCGTTATTTCGCGCACCATCTTCAAATGTTGAACGCTGTTTTGCCATCTCTTCTGGCTTTTTCTTACCCATTGCACGACGTAACATATCGGCGCCACCTAGGGTGTAACCTGCCAGTACCTGAGCAATTTGCATTACTTGTTCTTGATACAAGATAATGCCGTAAGTCGGCTCCAAAATAGGCTTTAAGCTTTCGTGTTGATATTGTGCATCTGGATAAGAAATTTCTTCGCGACCAAGTTTTCGGTCGATGAAGTTATCTACCATGCCTGACTGTAATGGCCCGGGACGAAACAAGGCTACCAAGGCGATCATATCTTCAAAGCAATCGGGCTTTAAGCGCCTTACTAAGTCTTTCATACCCCGGGATTCAAGTTGGAATACCGCGGTAGTTTCTGCTCTTAATAGCAGCTCTATACTCTTTTTATCATTCAGTGGAATGGTGTTGATATCTATTGACTCTTTGCCCTCTCGGGTTAAGCGCTCATTAGTCATATCAACTGCCCATTGCAAAATGGTCAGGGTTCGTAGACCTAAGAAGTCAAACTTTACTAATCCGGCGGTCTCTACGTCATTTTTGTCAAACTGAGTAACCGGAAACTTACCTTCATCGTCACAATACAGGGCGGCAAAATCAGTAATTGTAGTCGGTGAAATAACCACACCACCGGCATGTTTACCAGCGTTACGTGTACAGCCTTCAAGGATGCGACACATATCGATTAAGTCTTTTACTTCTGTATCGCCATCGTAAGCTTCTTGCAGGCGTGGCTCAACATCAAACGCTTTTGCCAACGTCATGCCGGGATCGCCTGGGATCAGTTTTGATATACGGTCAACAAATCCGTACGGGTGGCCAAGTACTCGGCCAACATCACGTATTACCGCTTTTGCTGCCATAGTACCAAAAGTAATGATCTGTGATACCGCATCTCGTCCATACAGAGCCGATACGTGATCGATTACTTCATCGCGTCTATCCATACAGAAATCGACGTCGAAATCCGGCATTGATACACGTTCAGGGTTCAAGAAGCGCTCGAAAAGTAAATCAAATTCAAGTGGATCAAGATCGGTAATTTTCAGCGCGTACGCCACTAACGAACCCGCACCTGAACCACGCCCTGGCCCAACTGGAATATTGTTATCTTTACTCCACTGGATGAACTCCATTACGATCAAGAAGTAACCAGGGAAACCCATTTGGTTAATTACATCGAGCTCGATTTGTAAACGCTCGTCGTATTCAACACGTTTTTCTGCTCGGTCCGCTGCATCAGGGAATAAAAACTGTAGGCGCTCTTCAAGACCGTCTCGGGATACTTTCACCAAGAAGTCTTCAATTTTTAATGAGCCGGTTGGGTAATCTGGTAAGAAATACGTACCAAGCTGCACCGTCACATTACAGCGTTTGGCGATTTCCACACTGTTTTGCAGCGCTTCAGGGATATCACTAAACAGCTCAGCCATTTGTGCTGGGGTTTTTAAGTACTGCTCTTCAGAGAAGCGCTTTGGTCGGCGTTTATCATCAAGCGTATAGCCGTCAAATATTGCTACGCGTATTTCGTGGGCCTCGAAGTTTTCAGGCTTCAAAAATACCACTTCGTTGGTAGCCACTACTGGCAACTGCTCAACGGTTGCAAGCTCAACCGCTAAGTGTAAATAATCTTCTTCTTGTGTACGCTTAGTACGTATCAACTCAATATAGTAGTTATCACTAAAATGCTGTTTATAAAAACTAACCACCGACTCAACTGTGGCTGGGTTGCCTTTTAATAGCGCTTTACCTAAATCGCCATCTTTGGCACCAGAGAGTAAAATAAGCCCTTCTTTGTGCTCAACTAACCAATCTCGTTCAATAACAGGGCGATGAAATAAATGCCCACGTTGATACGCTTTAGAGATTAAAAGGGTAAGATTTTTATAACCGACATTATCTTTAGCTAAAATAACTAACCGACAAGGCCCTTCTGGAAACTCTGGGCTGTGTAACCAAAAATCAGCACCAACAATTGGTTTAATACCCGCATTATGAGCGGTGTCATAAAAGCGCACTAAACCACATAAGTTCATTTGGTCGGTAATGGCCAATGCCGGTAATTGTAATTCCTGCGCTTTGGCGACAATCGGTTTAGTTTTCGCTAAACCATCGACCATTGAAAAGTCTGAATGAACCCGTAAATGCACAAAATCTGGAGCTGCCATTACTTCTCCTGCATCGCCAGTACACGTTGTACTGGTTTAAAGCTTTTACGATGTTCACTAATGGCGCCGTACTGCTCAAGAGCAGCAAAATGTGCCTTGGTTGGGTAGCCTTTATGACCTGCAAAACCATATTCTGGATAGCGTTTATCAAGCTCAATCATTTCATCATCACGGGCAACTTTAGCAATAATGGATGCTGCTGAGATCTCTGCCACTAGACTGTCGCCTTTTATTACGGCTTGTGCCGGCATACTGAGCGCAGGTAGGCGATTGCCATCGACAAATACAAACTCAGGGGTGGTACTTAAGCCTTCAACCGCACGAGTCATTGCCAGCATAGTGGCATGGAGAATATTTAACTCGTCGATTTCTGTGGGGCTACATCGGCCAATGGACCAACACAGCGCTTTTTCTTTGATCTCAATTGCCAGTGCTTGGCGTTTTTTATCGGTTAACTTTTTTGAATCCGCAAGACCAGCTATCGGTTTAGCTGGATCGAGGATCACCGCAGCGGTCACTACATCGCCAACTAATGGCCCACGGCCGACTTCGTCAACGCCAGCGATAAAGCTGAGGTTAGGTCGTTCAATTTGCATCTATAATCTCCGCAACAGCAGTGGCTGCTTGCTCACTAGCATTTAAGCGTATTTGCTGGTGAATGGCTAAAAAACGCGCTTTCAACTCGCGATTATCACTATTTAGCATTGGTTCAAGGGCGTTCGTTAGGTTTTCAACGCTGCAATCATGCTGCATAAATTCAGGCACTAGCTCTTCGTCAGCTAATAAGTTTGGTAACGAAAAGTATTTAATATTAAAAGTGAATAAACTTTTAAAAATCCAATAACTTAGGGCTTTTATTTTATAGCCAACCACCATAGGTTTTTTATAAAGCATCCCTTCCAGGGTCGCGGTACCTGATGCAATTAAAATCACATCTGCCGCTTGCATAGCAAGGTTCGATTGTCCATCCAACAACTGAATATTTAGTTGTGGCGCTGTAGCTGCCAAAATAGCACTAAATTGTGCTTTGCGTTGCTCATTTACTAATGGCACCACTATTTTTAAATCAGGATTTTTAGCTTGTAGCCCGGCCGCTGTTTTAAGGTAAGTTTCACTAAGCAACCCTACTTCTGAGCCTCGACTACCTGGCAATAATGCCAGTACTTTATCATCAAGGCTTAAACCTAATTGTTGACGCGCTGCGCTGTCGTCATGCTCAAGGGCAATATCATCAGCCAGTGTATGGCCAACAAAAGTACATGGCACATTATGTTTATCGTAAAATGCTTTTTCAAACGGTAATAAAGCCAGCACCATATTGGTTGCAGCGCTGATTTTGTGAATACGTTTTTCTCGCCATGCCCACACTGATGGACTTACATATTGAATCGTTTTAATACCAGCATCTTTTAACGGCTTTTCAACCCGTAAATTAAAGTCAGGTGCATCAATACCTATATAAACGTCTGGCGGGTTATCAATAAAGTGTTGGACTAGTTGCTTGCGAATTTTTAATAACCGCGGTAATCGGCCTAGCACTTCCACTAAGCCCATTACAGCTAACTCTTCCATATCAAATAAGCTACTACAGCCTTGCGCCTGCATTTTCGGCCCTGCAATACCTTCAAAAATGGCATCAGGGTAGCGCTGTTTCAATGCTTTAATTAGGCCTTCACCTAAAATATCACCAGAGAGCTCTCCAACTACAATCGCTATACGTAGTGGCTGTTTATCTTTATTCATGGCTGTTTTTTATTCACAAGTCAACAAGACGGTCATAGGCAGTAGTCTAGCTTGTTTTGCTGCGCGATTAAATGACACACCCTGAATAAATTAGAGAAACCTTCAGCAACGTACCTTTACTGATACAACCAGAACTATTTGCCTGTTTTTCAAACATATATTGGTAAATAGTTAAGCTCTGTGTTTCACTAACTAAAGCTGATTAAAAAGCGTCGCATTAATCATAATGGGGTAATATTTATCCATGTTGTGATTGACAATAATTAACCAAAAGAGAATAATGCATAAAGTTTCAATAATTACTGAAACTTAATTAACTAACTTTTGCTTACTTTATTTGTTTTGTGACTCGCCCGCACATACAAGGAGCTATAAAAAATGATAGATGAAACCTTTGTGGATCTATCGCGATTACAGTTTGCTGTCACCGCCCTGTTTCACTTTTTATTTGTACCACTGACTCTAGGTATGACCTGGATTTTAGTGATCATGGAGTCGGTTTATGTAATGACCGGCCGAGAAATCTACCGTGATATGACCAAGTTTTGGGGTAAACTATTTGGCATTAACTTCGCCATTGGTGTAGCCACAGGCCTTACCATGGAGTTTGAATTTGGTACTAACTGGTCTTATTACTCTCATTATGTGGGCGATGTATTTGGCGCTCCCCTTGCGATAGAAGGGTTAATGGCATTCTTTTTAGAATCGACCTTTGTGGGTATGTTCTTTTTAGGCTGGGAGCGGCTCAGTAAACGCCAGCATTTAGGTGCAACCTTTTTAATGGCTATTGGTACTAATATGTCTGCGCTGTGGATATTAGTCGCTAATGGTTGGATGCAAAACCCTGTCGGTGCTGAATTTAACTATCAAACTATGCGCATGGAAATGACGAGTTTTGCCGAGCTTGTGTTTAACCCTGTCGCACAAGTTAAGTTTATTCATACTGTGTCTGCGGGCTATGTTGCCGCATCCATGTTCGTATTGGGGATCAGTAGTTGGTATATCCTTAAGGGCCGTGATCTCGCTTTTGCAAAACGCTCTTTTTCAGTCGCTAGCGGCTTTGGTTTAGCCTCAGTATTGTGTGTTATTTTACTTGGCGATGAATCAGGCTATGAAGTCGGTGAAGTACAAAAAGTAAAACTGGCAACCATTGAAGCTGAATGGCACACCGAGGAAGCACCCGCTGCGTTTACGTTAGTTGGGATCCCTGATTCCGATAAACAAGTGACCCATGCTGCCGTTAAAATCCCGTATGCACTAGGCTTAATAGCGACCCGCTCGCTAGATGAGCAAGTCATCGGCATTAATGATTTAGAAAAACAACACGAAGTGCGTATTCGTAACGGTATGATCGCTTATAAATACCTTGAAAAACTGCGCAGTGGTGATGACTCAGCTGAGAATATTGCTAAGTTTGACACCCTCAAAGCTGATTTAGGCTACGGCTTATTGTTAAAGCGTTATACACCAAATGTAGTGGATGCAACTGAAGCACAAATTCAGCAAGCCGTTAAAGATTCGTTCCCTCAAGTAGGCCCGATGTTTTGGTCATTTAGGATCATGGTTGGCTGTGGTGTGATTATGCTGGGCGTATTTGTATTGTCTTTTTATTACAATGCACATCGTGTGATTGAACAGAAACGTTGGTTATTGTGGGCTGCGGTGTGGAGTATTCCTCTACCTTGGATAGCAATCGAGTTTGGCTGGATAGTTGCAGAGTATGGCCGTCAGCCGTGGGCAATCTCTGAAATACTGCCGACCTTTTTAGCGACCTCGTCACTGACTGTCAATGATATTTTAATAAGCTTAACCGGCTTTATCGTATTCTACACCGGCCTTGCTATTGTCGAAGGCTGGCTGATGCTGCGATTTGTTAAAATAGGACCAAGTTCATTGCACACTGGTAAATATCACTTTGAACATTTAGATGACCATACTAATGGCGACCAAATAACTGACGAGCAAGGAGCAAAATCATGATTTTCGATTATGAAACGTTAAAGTTACTTTGGTGGGTTATCATCGGCGTATTGTTAATTGGTTTTGCAATCACCGATGGTATGGACATGGGCGTGGCTATGCTTATCAAGTTAGTTGGTAAAACCGACAGTGAACGCCGTGTGGTGATCAATACGGTAGGTCCACACTGGGATGGTAACCAAGTATGGTTTATCACCGCAGGTGGTGCCTTATTTGCAGCGTGGCCGATGGTTTATGCGGCTGCATTTTCGGGCTTTTACTTTGCTATGATGTTGGTATTGTTTGCCTTATTTTTTAGACCTTTGGGTTTTGACTATCGCAGCAAAATTGACTCTCCACGCTGGCGTAACAATTGGGATTGGGGCTTATTTGCTGGCAGTGCCATTCCTGCTCTGGTATTTGGCGTGGCCTTTGGCAATCTGTTTTTAGGTGTGCCATTTAGTATTGATGAATACCTTAGAACCAGCTACCAAGGATCTTTCTTTGCATTATTAAATCCATTTGCCTTATTAGCCGGCTTGATCAGCGTAACTATGTTACTTGCCCAT
>NZ_JACJFH010000093.1:0-20545 GCF_014164495.1 Pseudoalteromonas sp. SG41-5
CGGCGGTTTAGGCTTAATGGCGGGTGCAAGTCATCGTGTGGTAACTGAGAACTCACGTATAGCTATGCCTGAGCTAACAATTGGTTTATACCCAGATGTAGGCGGCAGTTATTTTCTACATAAAATGCCTGAACATGTCGGCTTATTTTTGGGGTTAACTGCAGCGTCTATTAATTGTGACGATGCAATGTATGTGGCATTAGCTGATCACTACCTCAAGGCGGATAAATACGACACTCTGATTGAGCAATTGTGCAGCATTAAGTGGGGTAAAACGGCTTCATTGAATCACGAGAAGCTGACCAGTTTACTTACCGAACTTGATAATGTTTCTGGGCGTATGCCAAAAGGCAATGTAAAGGCGCATTTAGCCACCATTCAAAAATTGGGTGAGCTTACTGATCTACGCGATAAAGTAAATTATATCTTAAATCTAGAAACTGACGATACGTGGCTTACCCGAGCGCAAAAAGCATTAAAGCATGGTTGCCCGCTCAGTTGCGCCTTAGTTGAGCGTCAACTTGCCAGTTCAAAAGGAAAAAGTTTAGGCGAATGCTTTCAAATGGAACTGGGTATGTCGGTTCGCTGTGGTGAAGTCGGCGAGTTTCAAGAAGGTATTCGTGCGTTACTGATTGATAAAGACGGCGCGCCTAATTGGCAGTTTAAAACGCTTGAACAGATCCCTGATGAATTAGTCGAGAGTTTTTTTGTTCAACGTTGGGATCACGACTCACATCCACTAAAACAACTTACACAAGGATAATGTTATGTCACTTTCTATTGGTTTTATTGGTTTAGGTAACATGGGTGGCCCAATGGCTGCCAACTTAGTTAAAGCGGGTCATCAGGTTAAGGTGTTTGATTTAAACCGATCGGTCGTAAATCTACTTGCTGAAAATGGCGCGATCGCCGCGGATGATGCTAAACATTGTGCAACGGATGTTGATGTATTGATCAGCATGCTACCGGCCAGTAAGCACGTTAAGTCACTTTATTTAGGTGATACCGGACTTGTACATATTTTAGCAAAGTCAACGTTAGTAATTGATTGTTCAACGATTGATGCAGCATCAGCACGCGACGTAGGCGCTGAGCTTAGTGAGCATGGTATCGACTTTGTTGACGCGCCGGTATCCGGTGGTGTTGCCGGTGCAACGGCAGGTACACTGACCTTTATCGTCGGTGGTGGCGATGAGCAATTTGCTAAGGCCCAACCGGTGCTTGCTGATATGGGTAAAAATATCTTTCATGCAGGTGATATTGGCGCAGGACAAGTCGCAAAAATTTGTAATAACATGCTATTGAGTATTTTAATGGCGGGAACCAGTGAAGCAATTCAAATGGGTATAAATAATGGCCTTGACGCAAAAGTGCTGAGCGACATTATGACCGCCAGCTCTGGTCGTAACTGGACCCTTGAGCTTTACAATCCTTGCCCAGGTGTGATGGCCACAGCCCCGGCTAGTAATGATTATAAACCAGGCTTTATGGTTGATTTAATGGCTAAAGACCTAGGTCTTGCGATGGAAGCCGCGCAGCAAAGTAATTCAGTAACCCCGATGGGGTCAATGGCTAAAAACCTTTATACCATGTTGCAACACCAAGGTGCGGGCAGCGAAGACTTTAGCGCCATATTTAAATTATTCTCGAAGGAGTAACAGGTGGAAATTAAAAATAATACCGTGGTGATCACCGGTGGCGCGCAAGGCTTAGGATTTGCAATGGCGCATAAACTTGCGTCGCTTGGTGCTAATATTGCGTTAATTGATATGCAACAAGCGTTGTTAGATGATGCAGTTGCTGAGCTTAGCCAACATGGTGTAACTGTAAAAGCCTATGTTGCCAATGTGACTGATGAAGATGCGGTGGTAAATACATTTAATTCCATCAATACAGATTTTGGTCATATTGGTGTATTGATAAATAATGCCGGTATTTTACGCGATGGTATGTTTATCAAAGCCAAAGAAGGCAAAGTGGTTGCTAAAATGGCCCTTGATCAATTTAAGTCAGTGATTGATGTAAACTTAACCGGCGTGTTTTTAGCGGGGCGTGAAGCTGCGTGCCATATGATTGAATCGGGTAAAGGTGGCGTGATAGTTAATATGTCGAGTGTTGCTCGTGCAGGTAACATTGGTCAAACTAACTACGCTGCGTCGAAAGCGGGTGTGGTAGCAATGACCACTGGTTGGGCAAAAGAACTTGGCCGTTTTGGTATTCGTGTAGGTGCCATTGCACCAGGCGTTATTCGTACTAATATGACTGATGCTATGAAACCAGAAGCCAAGCAGCGTATGCTAGCAGTAACACCCGTAGGGCGCTTTGGTGAAGCGGATGAAATTGCGCACACAGCGCAGTATATTATCGAAAACGACTTCTTCACCGGTCGCGTGGTTGAGATTGACGGCGGTATTCGTTTGTAAGTAAACCTTTTTTAAGTGTAATAAAACGGCAAGCCTCGGCTTGCCGTTTTTGTTTTATAGCTTAATTGATTAATAAAGTAGCACTTTAAGTGGTGCTGTATGTATGTACAGTACTTTTTTGTTTGTCAGTAATAGCTTAACTATTTGGGCTGTAATTCATTTAGCGCTTCCTATTTTAGTTGTCATAGTTGCGATGAACTTCTACTATTAATTATCTATTTGTTCTTATAATGATAAGCACCTTCAGGGATCAAACATACATGATTGAGATAAACGAACAGATACTGAAAGATATAAATAGAAATTTTATTATTCCTCCTAAACCTGAAATATTAACTGAGTTACAAAATTTAATAGCAACTGGCGATGCGCCTATTGCTGATGCCGCTAAGGTAGTGGTAAAAGATTTAGCAATTTCATCAGCAATACTAAAAATAATAAATTCTCCTGCTTATGGCTTATCTCGTACTGTGTCTGATATAAAACAAGCCGTGATGTTTCTTGGTTGGGACGGAGTCAATGTGCTTGCACAAGGCTTGAAATTAAAAGAAATGTTTGCAACCGATAACAGCTGTATTAGCTTAGAAAGATTTTGGGATACTTCAACAGAGATTGCTAATGTAAACATGATGATAGGTCAGCGTCTTAAAAAACAGATAGCCATAGAGCCCTTGTATACGCTTGGGCTTTTTCATGATTGTGGTGTGCCTCCTATGGCAATAAAATATGATAATTATTTAACCGCTTTGCACTGCGCTAATCAAACAGACAAAGAAACTATTATTGAGATTGAAGAGCGTTTATATAAAACAAACCATGCAGTTGTTGGCTATTATTTTGCTAATAGTTGGCATTTACCAAAAGAGATATGTCAGTTAATCCTCAACCACCACAATGCAGCTATTCTTGCTGAGGTGACAGATACAGATGAGCAAATCTGCTTTGCTATTTTGAAAATGTCTGAAAACTTAGTGACTATGGTCAGACGAGGCTTGCCTATACCACAATGGGGTATTATAGAATCAAAAGTCTTAGATGTACTGCATTTGAATGATGATGAGTATTGTGACTTACAAGAGGACGTTATTGATTTTTTAAACAATTTATCATAACTACATTAAGCATTATTTATGGTTAATTAAGGTTTTTTGCTTTCGCCTCAGTCATTGTTTAGTGCCAATGTTAGTCCAGTTTTTAGCACTATATTTCTACTTGCTTGGGCACCTTACTGAGCAGCCTAATAACCTTGAGCCGCTGTTCCCCTGGAACATTGAGTAAACTAGGTGTTGTTAGCCATATGCTTACCGTTGAAGCTCGAAAACAAAAGGAATTAACATTGCGCTAGGCAATGACTTAGATTCACAAGGTTTAGTGTCACTGAGAGATATTTGGATCAATATTCATTACGGGAGATGACCCGCCCATTGCACTTCATTTTAATAAAAAGTGCATGATGGGTGGTGTGGGGGCTGGAGGTTATAGACCTACGTCTACCCGATTAGGTTAAATTAATCACCGTGCCTCCAGACTGGAAAAGCATATTCTAAGCCTTGTTCTTCATGTAAATCTAATAGTGGATCTAGTGCATCAAGATCTAGTCCTGGCGGTACATCGACTGACATTAAAGAAAACTGGTTGAGAGTCTCAACTTTACAACCTAGTCGTTTAAGCATATCTATGAAAAAAGTGGTATCTATACCATCATTATTCATAACCCAGATAACAGAATGACCTGACTTTTTTACAACTTTAAATTCAAATATATGCTCATTTACTTCATCAGGAGTAGCAGAAAAAATATCGCCATAAGCCAAATCAGGAACAAAGAAAGGGGCATTAACTAACTTATAGTTACCATTAACTCGCTCGCACCAAGCACCTTCAGCACTTACTGGTGGCCAACCGTTTTCGATATCTAAAGCGAACATTACTTTTTTGGCAGACACTGAACTTCCTTTTTCACCTAACGAGCTTGTAGAATAACTCGTTTTTAATTTATTTTTATTGATGCATTAACCATAGCCGAGTTCCTATTTTGATTCAATCGACAACTGACTTTCACATAAAATATAAAAAAGGATTTGCTGTTGCTTTAATTGGCATTTTGCAAGGTATTACAGTTGGTTTACTGGCTATATTACGGCTTAAGTGGTTTTAATGCAGCCTGTTTGCAGCTTTTCTATATTATGAACTAAGCAATACAGTTGTATTGGGAGTTTACTTTCGTTTGAACCCGTAAGATCAGTTTTTTCATGCCTTTGTTGACCGTAAAATTTCGCTTTTTACCTCAGTAAAGCGACTCTATAAAACCACGTTGTTTGCCATTCCTTCAAGAAAAACCTGTCGTCGCGCCATTGGACTGTCTATTTTGACCTTTATTTTAATTTTAGCTAACGGTGGATTTAGATCACTGGATCCGCCGTAGGATAAGAATGTGCTACTGGCGGCAGTGGCGCTCTTTATAAAAAATAGCACGCACTAAAGTACGCAGTTTAATGAAACTGGGTGTCAGCGAACGGCTCGCCATAGCCTGTGGTATCACCAGAACCAAAAGTAGGCGCTTGGAAGCGAAGGACCTTGTAGAAGCCCAAAAACAAAAGGAATTAACATTGCGCTAGGCAATGACTTAGATTCACAAGGTTTAGTGTCATTGAGAGGTATTTGGATCAATATTCATTACGGGAGATGAACCGCCCATTGCACTTCCTGCTAATGAAAAACTCATGATGGGTGGTGTGGGGTCTGGAGGTTATATACCTCCGGCTACCCGATTATACGCAAGCTGCGCTTACTGAATTTCTTGCTGCCAATTAACCTTTTGGTAAACTGATTTTTGATTGAAGTTAGTATTACCAGTAGTCGGACCAACATAATAATACATACCACCTGAGAAACCTGCACCAACAACCGAAGTAAGCTGTGTGGGTAAAGCAGCCACTGCATCTTTAGCATTTAAAAATACATTATTTTCGGGGTAAGCGCTTTTAAGAGACGGATCAGATAAAGATTGTATAGACTGGTTGATGATACGGCTTGAAATTGCTTTGTGGGTTTGACCTTTTGCCCAGCCTAACGTTTTTCCAGTAAATATATTAAGTTCATCGCTGTGGCCAGCATAAAATACTTCGTCGCGAATAATTTCACCGTTTACTTCTAAACACCAATCAACAATAACAAAGCTTGCATAACTGGCATTTGTAATAACTTGCGAATAACGGTGAATTTTGGCGTGCACTTTAGCTTTTGTTAATACGTTTGAAGTATTTTGGTTTAGAGTATTTAAGATTGATTGCTGAATTGTATTTTTGTCAGCTGTATCAAAACTTCCCCAATTAAAAGCCCCATATGATTCGTTATCAGCTGTATTTTCATCTGTTATGATTGAAACTGAATTGACGTTAGCACTAAATACTGGAGCGTTTGTTAACAATGGAAACTCAGTTTTACTTGCTGTACCTGTAACTCCGCAACCAGCTAAGATTAGTGATAAAGATAAAAATAGTAGATGTTTCACACGTACTCCATATTTACGTATCGCCGCATCAAGCGGAACCTAACCAACTGTTTAAGTTCCAGTACGCCCGGCATGGGCATTGACTTATGAGGTGAAAGTCCTCTGTAGGAAGATCACCGTTTAAATAGCACACTGTTATTAAACGATAGACACTCGCGAATGGCAAGGGCTAAATCGCGAGAGATAGTCTGAAGGAAGCCGCTAGCATTCTTTATAAAAGTAAGTGCGAGCTGATGAACAAAAACATCATATGAGGCATAGGCGGAAGACGAGCTAATACAAAATAGCGAAGTCATGTGATCTAACGGCCGCTGTAGGGTAATAATGTGCTACTGGCGGCAATGGCGCTCTTTCCAAAGGAATAGCCCCAAAGTACGCAGTTTAATGAAATTGGGTGTTAGTGAGCGACTCGCCATAGCATGTGGTATCACCAGTACCAAAAGTAGGTGCTTGGAAGCGAAAGCCCTTGTCGAAGCTCAAAAAAAGGAATAAACATTGGGCTAGGCAATAACTACTTAGCGTCACAAGGCTTAGTGTCATTGACAGATATTTGGATACATATTCATTACGGGAGATGAACCGCCCATTGCACTTTCTGTTAATAAAAAGTGCATGATGGGTGGTGTGGGGCAAGAGGTTAAAGACCTCCGGCTACCCGATTAGCTTTAGTCACAGTCTGTGTAGAATTTATTTTGACCACAATGCCTACATTTAAATTTGTAAACTGCAAAATTATTGCCCGGAACATATGATTGAACAATACTAGGCCAAAGGTCTTTAGAAATATATTCTTCTTTTAAGAAGGCTTCTAGTTGCTCGCCTTCCAGTGATTCTAAGTCTGATTTTTGAGCATCACCATGAAATTCACATGCGTCGTTACAATGAGATAACCACCGCTCTTGCTGCCAAGAAATGAAACTTGGAGTTCTTTCACATACCTCTTTGACGATTTCTTTATCAATACCATTTGATAGTAGAGGATGTGAATCCGAAAACTCGCCATCAAACTTTTTTGCAGCAGAGCCATCTGATATACACCATGGGCAGATAATTTCTATCTCATCTATTGCGTAAATTGTTGATTCAGCTTTGTAGCCTTTTGAAAGACCGCAGCATTCGCATTCTTCATTAGTTTCAACAATTGCACCCGTTCCAACTGGGTCAGGGTGATACTTGAATTTGGGTAATTCCATGTACTCTCCAAAAAGAAGCTAAAAGCTTATTGAACACCATTTTGGTGGTTTATAATACACCAAAACGGCTATATTACATATGTTGATAATTTCACTAATAATTACTTTTGTAAACAAGTAATTAAAATAGCAAAATTCAAGGGTTGTTATTTTGCACCAAAACGGCGGTTAATAATGTCTGATAGCTGATAGCTGATAGCTGATAGCTGACGACTGACAGCTTTGTCTTCAACTGCTTTTAAACCCAATTCTAAAACCGCCCCAGTGTTTGCCATTTACATAAATGGGTACTGATAGGTCATGTAAAATCTCGCCGGTATCTCGTTTGTAGGTCTGTAGTAAAAAGCTCTCAGTGTGGCTGCCACAGCGGCTGCCTGTTGCATCGTTAAAAATACGTTTAGTACGGTTATTCACTAAATCTTGTTGGTAATTGCCAGTTAGTGGCTGGCTGTAGCGCTTATTATGGGTAGGGAAGTAACCTTTTTTGTCGACTGCTCCAGCAAACAGGATTTGTTTATTTTCAAGAATGGGTTCTTGAATTGGTGGTAAAACTTTATCGGTTAAGCTGTCGTAGTCGGTGCTGTACTTGGTTGGGCTACTATTGGGTATTTCTCTATAATCTTGAGAAAATAACTGTTTCTCGCTTAGTTGTGATGTTGCCAGTAGCTCAGTAAATTTAGTTGATATGGCTGAGCTTGCTTGTAGTGCCGCTTCTAAAATAGGTTTAAAGAATGCGTTATGTTCTACTTTATTAAGCTCTCGAAAAATAGTTTCAGATCCCAGTGATAAATTAGAGGCTTGATCAGAGATTGAAGTACTTTTAGTGGATACTTCAGCGAGTAGGTGGCTAATACTACCCACAGAGGTATTAATTTGTGTGGTTGCATTTTGAAACGCACTGACTGCTTGCTGCATGTTTTCAAGTGTTGATGATGACTCACTAATATCGTGGTTAATTGCTAAAAATGATTGGGTAACGTTTTCTAATTGTTGTTTTACAGAATCACTGCGTGTTGATACTTGCTTCATGTCGTCATTTGTTTGCATGCTATTGGCATTAATTTCCGTGAGCATATCTGCAATTTGTTTAGTGGCTTGATTGGTTTTATTGGCAAGGTTTCGTACTTCATCAGCAACCACAGCAAAGCCTCTGCCTTGCTCGCCAGCACGAGCCGCTTCAATAGCTGCGTTTAATGCGAGTAGGTTGGTTTGTTCGGCGATGGTTTGAATAACTTGGGTAATGCTTTGAATATCAGTAGCGCTTTTTAGCAGTAGATCGAGTTGCTTAGATACCTTATCAATGGAGCCAGATAACGAGTCTATTTGTTCTGTGGCCAATTGCAGGCGTTGATCAGCAGAACTAGATGCCTTTGTTGTTTGCATCATTGCTTGGCTAACGGTGGTTATATCATTAGTCAGCTCGCTACTATTGTGGAATAGTGCTTGGGTTGCTTGGCTAACGGCTTCACTTTCGCTATAACAGCCATCAATTTCTTTGGCTAAACTATCAATATAAAATGCAACTTCTGCTGCACCAATCGCATTTTTAGACGTTGCCTTAGTGATATTATCAGCAACCTTAGTAATAACTGCATGTTGATCAGGTTCAGGCTTAACTGGAGCTTTTTTAGCAAAAACTTTCTCCCGAAAAAATATCAGAGCGCTAAATGCAGATAACAGCAGCGCGCTAACTAGAGTCAGCTGTGCAAAAAAGTACAGTACCGCAATAACGAAATAGAATAATGTATAAAACAGTGAGTTTAAATTCATGCCATTGGCCTTTTTTTATTGTAATTTTTAGTTTTGAATATAAAACAAACTAAATCAATTATTAAAAGGTCTTATATGGGCACAAATTTACCATTAAAAAAGCCAACCCTAAGGTTGGCTTTTGCAGTAATCTATTGCAGTAATGAGCATCAACTCATTTTAGTAAGTTGCACTGCCTTTGGTACGTGGGAAGGCGATTACGTCACGTACGTTGCCCATACCCGTTACATAGGCAACTAAACGTTCAAAACCTAGGCCAAAACCTGAGTGTGGTACAGTGCCGTATTTACGTAGGTCGCGATACCAGCTGTAGTCTTCTTTGTTTAAGCCCATTTCTTCTAAACGTGCATCAAGTACATCAAGACGTTCTTCACGTTGTGAACCACCAATGATCTCGCCAATACCTGGTGCTACAACGTCCATTGCAGCAACGGTTTTGCCGTCTTCATTTTGGCGCATGTAGAATGCTTTAATATCACGTGGGTAGTTTTTAATAACTACCGGTGCTTTAAAGTGCTCTTCTGCTAAGTAACGCTCGTGCTCAGATTGTAAGTCAACACCCCATTCAACGGCGTATTCAAATTTCTTACCACAGCTTTTAAGAATTTCTACTGCATCAGTGTAATCAACTTGTGCAAAATCTTTTTCAACAAATTCTTCTAGGCGCGTGATAGCAGTTTTCTCAACACGTTGAGCAAAAAACTCCATATCATCACGACGTTCTTCAAGCACCGCCTTGAACACATACTTAAGCATGTTTTCAGCAAGTTTGGCGATATCTTCTAAATCAGCAAACGCAACTTCTGGCTCGACCATCCAAAACTCTGCCAAGTGGCGAGAAGTATTTGAATTCTCTGCACGGAAAGTCGGGCCAAAAGTATAAATTTTTGACATCGCTGAGGCGTAAGTCTCACCATTTAACTGACCTGATACCGTAAGGAATGCTTCTTTACCGAAGAAGTCTTCGCTGTAATCAACATCGCCTTTATCTGTACGTGGCAAGTTTTGCATATCAAGCGTTGATACGCGGAACATTTCGCCTGCACCTTCACAGTCACTTGCGGTGATGATAGGGGTGCTGATCCAGTAATAACCCTGCTCATGGTAGAAACGGTGAATAGCTTGCGCTAAACAGTTACGTACACGTGTTACCGCACCAATCATATTGGTACGTGGGCGAAGGTGAGCGTGCTCACGTAAATACTCAATGCTGTGGCGTTTTGCCGACATTGGGTATGAGTCTGGGTTTTCTACCCAACCAAGTACCTGTACGCTATTTGCTTGAATTTCGAAAGATTGACCTTGGCCTGCTGATTGTACTAAAACACCAGTAACTGACACAGAGCAACCGGCTGTTAGGCTAGTAACTTCATCATAATTATTTAGTGAATTAGGTACTACCGCTTGAATAGGATCAAAACACGAACCGTCATGAACGGCTAAAAATGAAATTCCTGCTTTTGAATCGCGGCGTGTACGGATCCAGCCTTTAATTGTTACTTGGCTGTCTACCGCAACCTTGCCTTTTAATAGCTCTGAAATCGCTAAGTGGCTCATCTTCACTCCAATGATATAAGTTGCCTACATTAATATGTGCGCTATTGCACTTGAACGGTGTATCTTACCTTTGAATGTAAAATAAAAAAACATTCAAAAGTAACTCTTTGCTTATTCTTTTGCATTTTTGTGGTTTTTTGTCGTTTAAAACCTAGAACTTTAATTTTTTGTGATAAGAAACAACTTAGATCAAAATTTAAAGGCGATTTTCACTGCGATAAAAACGGGTTTTGTGGCATTATATGCAATTACGATATTTAAACTAACTTGCTAAACATATAGGTATTATGAAACAAGTCTTTATTTTACGTGGTTTACCAGGGTGTGGTAAGTCTTATTATGCGCAAAACCTAGCCGATGAAATGGTAGCGGGCGATCAAAGCCAATACTTAATTTGTTCGACCGATGATTATTTTTATAATGAGCAAGGGGAGTATCAGTTTGATAAGTTCAAACTGTCGCAATACCACAATTTAAATTTAGCTCGTTTTATAAATGCGTTAGCGCAAGAAATCCCACTTATTATTGTTGATAATACTAACATCAAGAAATGGGAATTTATTGCTTATAGCCAAGCCGCTGTTGCACTAGGCTACCAAGTTAAAGAAGTGATTGTGGGTGAAGTAAAAGACAAATCAATGCAACACCTGTACGCCAAACGTAATAGCCATAACATTCCACTGAAAATGATCAGCAAAATGGCTTATATGTTTGAGTGGTAATAATTACCCAAATTACGATTAGGTTGGGTAATTATTTGGGGTCTTGATGATATGCTAATAATGTTTTCCGGCAATTGCGGCGTAAATGGCGTTAGCTAATGTGGTGATATCGCCTGAACAACTAATATACGGTGGCATTAAATAGATAAGCTTACCAAAAGGGCGGATCCATACATTTTTACTAACAAAGAAAGCTTGTATCTTTGCTACATCGATAACAGTATCGAGTTCAACCACACCAATTGCTCCTAACGTTCTTACATCAACAACATGCTCAAGATCATTACAACGGTGTAATGCTTGCAGCGCATCGTTTAGGTGGGCTATTTGTGCTTGCCAGTCTTGCTCAAGTAATAAATCAATACTCGCACAAGCCACTGCGCAGGCCAATGGATTGCCCATAAATGTTGGGCCATGCATTAATACCCCAGCTTCACCTTCGCTGATACCAATGGCAATTTTATCTGTGGTTAATGTTGCAGATAACGTCATCATGCCACCTGTGAGTGCTTTACCTATGCATAAAATATCTGGCTCAATATCAGCATGTTCTACGGCAAATAGCTTACCTGTGCGGCCAAACCCTGTGGCTATTTCATCACAAATTAATAATACGTCGTAACGATCGCATAGTTCACGCACGGTTCTTAAATACTCAGGATGATAGAAGTTCATTCCCCCTGCATTTTGTACAATTGGCTCGATGATAAAAGCTGCAACATGCTGATGATGTTCTTCGAAATACTGTGCAAGGTGGTGTGCTTCTAGTTTATCGAACTGTTGTCCAAACTGAGTCTTTGGTGCAGGCACAAATACATGCTCAGGTAAAAAGCCTTGGTATAAAGAGTGCATTGAATTAATAGGATCACATACGCTCATTGCTGCAAAGGTATCACCATGGTAACCCTTTAGCGGCGTCATCAGTTTTTGTTTGCTGGTTACTCCTTGACTAAGCCAATATTGCAAAGCCATTTTTATCGCCACTTCAACACTTACCGAGCCGCTGTCGGCTAAAAATACTTTTTGCAACTTACTCGGGGTTATTGCAACCAGCTTTTTACAAAGCTCTACTGCTGGCTGGTGGGTTATGCCACCAAACATTACATGGCTCATTTTATCTACTTGCTCAATCACTGCATTTTTCAATACTGGATGACCATAACCATGAATAGCACTCCACCAAGAGGCCATACCGTCAATAAGTTGTTCGCCCGTTTCTAAGTGAATAAGGTTGTGATTTGCATGAGTAACGGGGTAAACCGGAATAGGTTGAGTCATTGATGTGTAGGGGTGCCAAATGTGCTGACGATCAAAATCAAGGTCTATCGTTTGTTTTGTGTTCATATGTAAACTTTAACTAAGTGGGCTTCGTTGACAATGTTACGTCAAGTCGTAGACTAAGCCAATATCACCGTTATGAAAAATAAAAAGAGAGAGTTATGGAGCTTGCAACTGTTCGCCACGATTGGACCCATAGTGAGGTGAAAGCCTTATTTGAAATGCCATTTAACGATTTATTATTTAAAGCCGCCTCTGTGCATCGCGCTAATTTTAATCCAAACGAAGTACAAATTTCTACGTTGTTATCAATCAAAACCGGTGCCTGCCCAGAAGACTGTAAATATTGCCCGCAATCGGGTCATTACAAAACTGATTTAGAACGCGAGCGCTTAATAGAAGTAGAAAAAGTGGTAGAGCAAGCGCGGTTAGCAAAACAAAAAGGCGCCACTCGTTTTTGTATGGGGGCTGCATGGTCAGATCCAAAAGACAGAGACATGCCATACATTTCGCAAATGGTAAAAGAAGTAAAAGCCCTTGGCCTTGAAACCTGTATGACTTTAGGCATGTTAAATAACGAAAAAGCCCATGAACTGCGTGATGCTGGCCTTGATTACTATAACCACAACCTAGACACCTCACCTGAATACTATGAGCAAATTATATCAACTCGGACATTCCAAGATCGTTTAGACACCATTGGTAATGTGCGAGACGCTGGTATGAAAGTCTGCTCCGGCGGTATTGTCGGTATGGGTGAGCAAGCAAGCGACCGCTATGGCTTATTAATGCAGTTAGCTAATTTACCCCAGCAGCCCGAAAGCGTGCCAATTAATATGTTAGTAAAGGTAAAAGGGACACCGCTTGAAAATGTTGATGACTTAGATCAGTTTGAGTTTATTCGTACCATTGCCACAGCACGTATTATGATGCCGCATAGCTACGTACGTTTATCGGCAGGGCGCACTGCAATGAACGAGCAAATGCAGTCAATGTGCTTTTTTGCCGGTGCAAACTCTATATTTTATGGCGATAAACTATTAACAACAGAAAATCCAGAAGCCGATGCCGACATGCAATTAATTAAAAAGCTCGGGATGAACCCAGAAACACGCCACGATTATTCAGATGAAGCCGTTGCTGCGTCTTTGTCATCGCAAGTGGCTGATAAAGCAACCTCTGAGATGTTTTACGAAGCGTAAAGTGCTCAGTACTATGCTAATGGTTTAAAGTATTGCGTTGAAGGTTAAAGCATTTATGTCATTTGAATTTATAAACACCCATTTAGATGAACGCAAAGCACAACAGCTCTTGCGTAAACGCTATGTAGTGCAAAGCGCAACAGCGCGCACTATTACGGTTAATGATAAAACCTACCTTAACTTTGCGAGTAACGATTACTTAGGGTTTGGCGATTCGCCGGTGGAGTTAACCAGCGCGCCATTATTAGGTAGCCACAGCTCAGCACTAGTGACGGGTTATCAACAACCACAGCAAGCGCTTGAGCATGCTTTATGTAGTGCTTTGGGTTATGAGGCAGGCATGTTGTTTAATTCGGGCTTTAGTGCAAATAGTAGTGTTATTAAAGCCTTGTTTCAAGATAAAGCGACAGCGCAACACAGTGCTATTTTTCAAGATAAACTCAATCACGCTAGTTTAATTGATGGCGCATTACACGCCAACGCAGCTTTAATACGCTTTAACCATAACGATATAAACCATTTACGCTCACGGCTAGAAAAATCAAAAGCGCGCAATAAGCTCATCGTATCTGAAGGTGTGTTCTCCATGGATGGTGATACCGCGCCAATTAAAGCGCTATTTACCTTAGCAAAGCAGCATAACGCCTGGTTAATGATAGACGACGCCCATGGTTTTGGTGTTTTAGGAAAATCGGGGCTTGGCAGTTGTGAAGCCTTAATTGCAGCCGACACCTTGCCCGATATTTTAGTGATCACCTTTGGTAAAGCGGTTGCTAGTAGCGGGGCGTGCGTATTAGGTTCGCGGCATTTTATAGATTACATGCTGCAGTTTAATCGTGATTATACCTACTCAACCGCTATGTCACCGTTTATTGCCGCTCATACTTTGGCACGTATTAAAAGCATAAGAGACGCCAACGACAGGCGAGCCAAATTAAACGCTAATATTGCGCTGTTTAAACGCCTAGCAAAAGAGCAGCACATTGCGTTAATGGAATCAAACACCGCGATTCAGCCAATTGTTTTGGGCTGCGCCGAGCAAACGTTAAAAGCCAGTGAGCAACTAAAGCAGCAGGGCATTTGGCTAACGGCTATTCGCCCGCCAACTGTTTTACACAATACCTCGCGTTTGCGTATTACCTTAAGTGCAGCCCACACCCATGACGATATAAAACAACTCGTTGGTAGCTTACAAAAGGTCATTTCATGATAAGCCCGCAGGCAATTAAAACTAAGCCACTTAGCCCTACAACTGTGTGTATAGCTGCTCAGGTTTTAAAAAAAACCACAGCGCATAACTTTTCAAAAGCAGCAAACAGTTACAGCCAGCATGCCAATGTGCAAAAACAAGCCGCGAATGATTTATTTAAACTCATTACTGCAAACCCTAAAAGGCTCTGTGTTGACCTAGGCGCAGGGCCGCTTGTTAATACTCAGGCTTTAAGGGCATTATTTGGCCAAGTTGTTGCCATAGATTTAAGTTTTAACATGCTAAAAAGCAGTGCCTTAAACACCCCTAAACTGTGCGCCGATATGGATAACTTACCGCTGCAAGCTAATAGTATTGATGTGCTATTTAGTAATTTTGCGCTGCAGTGGTCTGCTAATTTTGAAACCTTAATGCACTCGCTTTACCAAGCATTAAAACCAGGCGGGCAAGCTTACATTAGTACGGTTGTTGCAGGGTCATTAAACGAGATAAAAACCGCCTTTGCAGCGCTTGATTCACATAATCATATTAATCAGTTTGCAAGCCATAATAATATAAACCAATCGGTCGAAAAGGCAGGGTTTAAGATCAATACCTCAAAAAAAGTCATTTATACCGATCAACACAGCAGTGCATTAGCGGCTATAAAATCGATTAAAGCCATTGGTGCCACCACACAAAATCATGCAACAAGTCGTCGTGGTTTATTAACCAAATCGGCGCTGCAAAAAGTCTGTGATGCTTATCCGCTTGCAAACAATAAAGCCCATGTATCTTACCATGTAGTATTGTTATCATTAGAAAAAGCCCAGTAAAAATAATAAGGCCATGCCATGAACCAGTTTTTTATTACCGGTACCGATACCGATGCCGGTAAAACTCATGTAACCAGTTTGCTGTTAAAGTTACTCGCGCAACATAAAAAGCGCGCAATAGGTTTTAAGCCGATTGCCTCTGGGTGTGAAATGGCGTTTGAGCAGCTCGTAAACGCAGATGCGCTAATGCTAATGGAAAGTGCCACAGTCAGTGCTAAATACGACATAATTAACCCATTTGCATTTGCGCCGCCAATAGCTCCGCACATTGCTGCAGAGCAAGCGGGACTAAACATAACAGTAGAAAAGCTAAGCACGGCTTATCAACATGTTAAGCAACAAGGCGCAGATTATCTGTTAACAGAAGGTGCAGGCGGCTGGGCATTACCAATTAATAATAACGAGTATTTATACGACTGGGTAAAAGCAGAGCAACTGCCAGTAATATTAGTGGTAGGGATGAAACTAGGCTGTATAAATCATGCATTACTCACGGCAGCACATATGCAAAGTATGGGTGTTAATTGCATTGGCTGGATTGCTAACCAAGTTGATGCCACTATGGATGAATACCAAGCAAACCTAGATTCACTGAAAACACGTTTACCATTTCCACTGCTTGCCATTAGCCCATACACAGAGCAAACCCCTAAATTACAAATTTATAAAACCCTGCTTGAAAAATTATCAATAAATCCATAAATAACCCTTGTGTTGTGACATAGTTTGTCACAGAATAGCGCTGACGTTATGACATAGTGTGTCATAACGCAGTGATTGCTCAAAGCCGATCAAACATAGTAAATCGCTCAGCAATAAATGTTATTTTTGGAGAACTCGTATGAAACGTGTATTTTTGTTTTTATTAACTAACCTCGCGGTTATGTTGGTATTAGGTGTGGTGCTTTCAATCATAATGAGTGCGCTGGGCTTAAGCCATCGTAGCCTTGGCGGAATTTTACTAATTGCGACTGTATTTGGTTTTGGTGGATCGTTTATTTCGTTATTTATGTCGAAATGGATCGCAAAAAAATCAACCGGTGCGCAAGTGATCACCCAACCTCGTACCGAAACCGAACAATGGCTGGTAAACACTGTGGCTGCTCAAGCTAAAAAAGCCGGCATTAACATGCCAGAAGTGGCGATTTACGACAGCCCAGAAATGAACGCGTTTGCAACGGGCCCGAGTAAAAATAATTCGCTGGTGGCGGTAAGTACGGGTTTATTACATAACATGAGCCAAGATCAAGCAGAAGCCGTACTGGCGCACGAAGTATCGCATGTGGCTAATGGCGACATGGTAACGCTAACGCTTATTCAAGGTGTGGTTAATACCTTTGTTATTTTTGCCGCGAAAGTACTGGCTGGCATTGTTGACAACTTTATCAATAGCGATGAAGAAGAGGGCGGCAGCAGCTGGACTTACTTCTTATTCGATATGTTATTCCAAGTATTATTTGGCGTATTGGCAAGCATTGTGGTTGCCCATTACAGCCGTAAACGTGAGTTTGCAGCCGATAACGGCGCAGCTCAGTTGGTTGGCGCAGACAAAATGCGTTCAGCCCTTGAGCGATTAAAGCAAAACCACCCATCGCAATTAGAAGGCTCAATGATGGCCTTTGGTATTGCCAGTGGTAAAGGCATGGCTGAGTTGTTTTCATCTCACCCACCGCTTGACGCACGTATAGACGCACTACGTCGTTAAAAAAATTCAAGTTTTTCACAGTACTTGTAAACAAAAAGCCTGCATTTGCAGGCTTTTTTATTTTTAATGGTTTTTATTGCGATTGAATAATGTCAGTAATGCCCTCTGGCGAGAGTATTTCAATCCAGTAACCGTCAGGGTCTTTAATAAAGGCAAGGCCTTTCATTGAGCCGCCATCTGGCTGTTTTACAAACTCCACATCGTACTTAGCAAAGCGCTCGCACGCTGCATATACATCGGGCACGCTAATACCAATATGGCCAAAGCCTTTTGGTTCTTCATTACCACTGTGATAACCGGTAAAACTGTCGTCGTTTTCAGTGCCCCAGTTATGGGTAAGCTCAATGAGTGCAGGTCGGCGAAACACCCACTGTGTTTTTTGTTTATCATCGCCTTTTGGCATGTCTTGTTCGTAGCCTAAAAAGTACAAGGTAAACTCCATACCAGGAAAGTCGTACTTACCTAACAACTTCATGCCCAACACGTTTTCATAAAATGCCAGCGACGGTTTTGGATCTTTAATACGCAACATAGTTTGCTGCATCACATAGCCCTCAGTGGCCTGTGCAATTTGCTCTGGAGATTCATTATAGCTAGACATGAGATAATCCTTAATAAAATGACTGAAAAAACCTTAATGGATTTAAAAAGGCAGGGTGTGCGCTCATCATAATCAACAGCAGCAAAAATTAAAACCACCGAGCTAAATTACCAGCCAGTGAGCTGAATGTTTTATAAGCAAAAAAATGGCATATTTAGCGATACTGTTTATTTGTACAGTGATTGGTGTTTTGTCCAATAACATTATTAAAAGTCGTTTTGGTTTATTTTAACAACAGTCATTTTATATTCTACGTAATTAATTGTTTACATTGAAGTTGTTTAGTGGAATTATTAAGTAATGTAATACACGCCGTTTTGGGGTGTTATAAACCCCCAAAGTGGTGTTCAATAAGCTGTTATGCCTTTTTCAAATAGAGAGTGCTTTTAATGATTCAAAAAAGAAAAATCAGTCTTCCGAAAGGAGATGGAAGCACTGAAGAGATAGAAACAGTTCAGAATTTGCTGCTTATAGGCGCCAATGGATGTGGTAAGACAAGGTTGGGCACATGGATTGAAATAGACTCGCCATACAAAAATTTGGTTCATCGGATATCCGCGCAAAAATCGTTAGCAATGCCTGATTCGACAACTCCAGTGTCAATAGAAATTGCTAAAAATGAACTTTTGTTTGGCAATAAAGATTGGAGCCACCAACAAAAGATGCATAAATGGAGTAGAAGACCCGCAACCACAATGCTTAGCGATTTTGACAAGCTTCTTGTCTATCTTTTTTCTGATGAAACAGAGGCAAATGCAAAATTCAAAAGGGAGTGCAAAGCGAATGTTGGCCGTGTTGAGCCTCCAGTAACGAAAATTGATCGCGTAAAAGAATTATGGGAAGAAATCTTGCCGCATCGTGAGTTGATAATTGGCGGGCTGAGAATTCAAACATGCGTGAAAGGTCAGGAAGATAAAGCATATAACTCGTCGGAAATGTCAGATGGTGAGAGAGTTATATTTTACTTAGTAGGTCAATGTTTGGCCGCGCCAAAAGATGGAATCATTGTAATAGATGAGCCTGAATTGCACTTGCATAAATCAGTGCAAGCTCCACTCTGGGAGGCCGTTGAAAAATTACGTGAAGACTGTCTTTTTGTTTATCTAACTCATGACGTAGATTTTGCAGCAGCTAAAGATTCTTCAGAAAAAGTATGGTTGAAATCTTTTGATGGAAATAATTGGGACTGGGAGATAATAAACGAAGATGAAAGCCTGCCAGATGATCTTCTCATTGAGATCTTGGGAAGCAGGAAACCCGTAGTTTTCGTTGAAGGAGAAAATGGAAGCTATGATGTAAGCCTTTATAGAGAACTTCTTCCTAATTTTCTTGTGATTCCACGTGGTAGCTGCAGTCAAGTCATTCAGTCTGTGAAGACCCTAAAAGCAAATCCCCAGATACATCATTTGGAAGTGCATGGGGTCATTGATCGAGACAGGAGAGTTCAGGCTGAGATTGCAAAGCTAGAGCAAGACTCGATCTACGTGCTAGAGGTTGCAGAAGTAGAAAATCTATTTTGCACTAAAGAAATTCTCGAAATTGTAAGTGAAAGGCTAGGGCGAGATCCCGCATCAGACTTTCAAACAGTTTCAACTACAATTTTCAGCAGGCTGCAAGGCGAGCTTGATGGCCAAGTTTCGTTGCGAGTTTCAAGTGAAGTGAAATTTCAACTAAATATGTTTGATGCCACCCAAAAAGGCGCGGCGGCTATAGAGGCAGCCGTGCAAAACCTAATTTCAAGCATTGATGTCAATCAAATATATTCAGATACCTATGCACTGTATAGCAATGCTATCCAAAGTAACGATTATGCGCAGTTGTTAGCCTTATATAATAGAAAGTCACTTTCATCCCAGGTCAGTAATTCTCTTGGCCTTGCTAATGGCTCCTTACCCGAGACCGTCGTTAGGCTTGTAAAACGTGATTGCAAAGAATCTATACGCGACGCGCTCAAACCATATTTTGGAAATTTTCAGCAGTACATGGCATAACAAGGCGCTGCTGTCGGACAAATTTTCCGCTGCGCTCCAAATTTGCCGCAGAGCGCGGCGTTAGCTTTCTTTCACTTTCAACTATCACATATATAAAAAGGATTATTTATGACAATTTTCGAAGCCGGTGTTCAATATAAAGATCTTGATGGCTCTGTCCATGCAGATCGAGATGACAATCAAAATGCAACTGACTATCTACGAAAGCACCACAACATCGCTGATGATAGCTTTGTACTTGGTATTCAAGTTTATTCGTCAGTACATAATGTTAGGGAAAACACTCTTACAGTTAGGTTCCTACATTCAAATGTTGGTGGTTATGACAATATCCAAGAAAAAATGAAAGCTGAAGGTGATACTCTGGCACTAAACGAAATCGAAATAGATATGCCTTATAATGAGTTTTTTGGTTTATTTAAACGCTTTAGTTTAACTTTGTCATCAAAGGGCTTGCTTGAAGCTTTTGGTATTGATGCATCCGTTCAAGGGTTGTTAGCAACTCTTGATTTGCTTCTCTGAGCGCGATTGTACGTTGGTTTACTTTTTCTTCTAAGCTTTGGT
>NZ_JACJFH010000094.1:0-20440 GCF_014164495.1 Pseudoalteromonas sp. SG41-5
AGCAGCACAAGGCAGAGAGGAAATAGCAGAACTTTATAAGCAGCAAGGCCAAGCAACACTTTCTTGTTTAGATAGAGCCAGTGTTTTACAAAATAACTAATCTGATGTAATGGTCTGCTTCCGATACGGTGTTTATGTGTAATAATTTAATTGTTACACATAAACAAAACCTGCCTTTAATCTGTTGGACTATTTATTTTTAAATAGTTTTAAATTAAAAATAACTCTGTCACTTGGAAACCTGTAGTAACCTGTATTGTCTAAATTAAGCTTAAAGTGATGATAAAATTGGCTTTTCCCAGTCAACTTGATGTTTAGAACCCTTATTCAATGAATTTATTGCTGCCGTGTTACACAAAGTATTGTTTTATGCGGTTTTGTAATATAAGTCACGCAGTTAGCTACAAGTTAGTAAAGCCCAACTGACAATACACACGAGACCATTTAGCCGCAGTAGTACTGCGGCTAAATGGTTTTTTACTATAAATTAAAAGCTATATTCTAAGCTCAGCTTATAATTTACCGGCTCACCGGGTTGAGTCCAAATTGCAGAGTAAGAGTTTGAGTAATATTCTTTATCCAGAACGTTATTCACGTTTAACTGTAAACTCACATCATCATTAACGTTATAAGTTGCAAACAGGTTCACTAGCGTATACGAAGGTAAATAATATGTAGGATCAATCGTTTCACCTAAACGTTCACCTTCATACTGAACAGCTATACCAATAGTCGCATTTAAATCGATTAAGTCATTTAAATCTCTTTTAAGGCGCACATTTGCACTATGTTTAGGGATATTCAGTAATGGGCTGCCTTTTGGCAGTTTTACCCACCAATCTGTATTAACCGTATCGTTTGCTGTTTTTGCATCGATGTAAGTATAGGCAAAATCAAATGAGGTGCGCTCTGTAATATAACCGTGCAAATCAAACTCAGCCCCTTCGCTAGTTACCTCTCCTAATGCTGTCGACACACCCGCTTGCAGATCTGTAGTTAGCATATTGCTTTTTTCGGCGCTAAATACGGTAAAGCTACCATTTAGGGTATCGGTGCTAAATTTAATACCCGCCTCAATAGAGGTTGTGGATTCCGGCTTAAATGCATCACCGTTTATGTCGTAACCGCTGTTTGGCCTAAAACCTTCAGAGTAGCTGGTGTAATATTGTATATCGTCTGAGTAGGCGTACACTAAACCAACCCGTGGACTAAATGTACTTTGGTCACTCTTAGACTGACTTTGATTGATATGATTATCTATTTGCTGATCAAACCAATCATAACGGCCACCCACTTGCACTTTCCATTGCTCAGTGATGTCGATTTGATCTTGAATATAAACCCCGTAACTGTGCTGTACTTCAGTGCTGTTATATAAAAGTGAGCCTTCGGGTGCTGTTTGCCCATACACAGGGTTATACATATTGATTGCATAGCGCGTATCTTCAAGCGTAGGGCGGTATCTGTACCAGAGTTTATCAAAATCAAACTTGCTGGCGTCGGCACCTATTAATAAATGGTGGGTAAACCCAGCCGCTGTTACACTGCCACTAAGCTCGGTACGCGCAGAAATATTTTTAGTTTGAAAGTCACGCTCGTTATGTTGTCTACTTAAGGTTTCGCCATCAGTAAAATAAACCTGCCGCCCTGGTGCCAGTTCTGCATCGCTCGATTCGCTTATAAATTTAGAGTCGCTATAGCTAAACCCATTTAAAAGCGACCATTGCCCTATTTGGTGCTCAAAGGTAAGTTGATGAGAAATCGCATCAACCTCTGTTGGTTTATCACTTGGTTCACCTAAAAAAGTATCAATGGGTAATGCGTCTATCTTCCCGCCTACAGCGACAATCCCACGGTCAAACGTCACACTTTGGTCGACATATTCTAGTTCATAATTTAACTTTGTTGTGTCGGAAATTAACCATAATATTGAAGGCGTTATCACCGTTTTTTTATTTTCGTGGTAGTCTCTAAAGCTTTCACTTTCTTCAATCGCGCCGTTTACTCTAAAGGCGAGTTGTTCGGTAATTGCATTAGTGTAGTCGCCTTCACCGCGATAACTTTGCCAACTACCTGCGCTTATTTTTACAGAGCCTTGTTCTTCAAATTGTGGCTTTTTAGTAATAATGTTAATAGTACCACCAGGCTCAGAGCGGCCATAAAGTGCAGAGCCTGGGCCTTTCATCACTTCTACATAATCAATATTACTGGTATCACGGGTGCCGCTAAAACTTCGACCAGATGAAAAGCCATTAATTAAAAAGCCTGAAGGAATATTCTCATCACCTACTAAACCACGTATTGCAAAGCTTTCCCACAATCCACCAAAATCATTTTGTTCAGAAATACTCGGCGTTAAATCAAATATATCTGTGAGTGTGGTCACCCCTGCATCATCAAGGTTTTCTGCAGATATAAATTCAATACTTTGTGGTTGTTCACTTAAAGGCACATCGCCGCGAAAAGCTTGCCTAACACCCGAAACAGCTATTTTCTCAATGCTTGATGACGCCGTAGTTGCGTATACTGAAGGTGATAAAATTGCACTTATCGCAATTGAAAGCGCTGATATTTGGATTCGTTTAATTGTATTCATTCTATCTCTTAGATATAACACAGCTTAATCAATTAAGTTTGCACTCAAAAAAATTTTAAATGTAACCTACTAGGCAATTAGCTGAAGATGTAGGCAATAATAGTTATCATTTAGAATTCTATACAAACAAGGCAAAAAACGCTACCCTACTTGCAATAAATATTACAAAGTTATTAAAATACAATTTAAAGAAAAACGAAAATACTAACTTCAGCCAAATTATGGAATAAAATAAATTATATGAATATTTCAGGCAAAACAGAATTAATGTTAAGTATTGAGAATTTAAACCTAGACAAAATTAAGCAGTTCATATACTCCGAATATAAAAGTCTTGCTATAGATGATGAAATGTTTAAAAAAGACAGTACCGGGCGCTCCGCTATATATTATGCTGCTCTGCGAGGAGATGAAGATATCATTTGGTTTTTATTATCACTTCTACCCGGAACCGGTATTTTTTGTAAACGTGGGCAACTATTAGAATCAAAAGATAACCAAGGATTGACCCCAGAGGAGTTTGCTCAAGTAAATGGAAACGATAAAATATATAAGTTACTTTGTTCTGAAAGAATGAGGATCGAGTTTTTCGAATAAATTTCAGACACGCGTTATCAAAATGCCTTGGGCGACTAACTCTTTGTTACTTAAATGAGTATAGGTAAGGGGTTGTAAAAAACGCAGTAGTTTTACTTAATTTTCACTTCACCACCACATCTTAAACCAAGACGTTTTTATAATCCCAATAAAAATAAACCGCGAAATAAAATACCAAAGCAGGCTGAACAGCACACCAAAATAATTGACAACACCACGAACCGTTCATTCTTAACTCATAATAAGATTAAGTTCATAAACTGCTTGTGTAGTATTGAATTGCACACAAAAATGTAGTGTAACCAATTGAAAATATTTGTAATATATAAATTCATGGAGATGGCAACTTCAGCTCCTGCGCGGCTTTAGTCGCTTTCTCATCATGCTATTTCTTGCTAGTATAAAAATATTAATAACACGTTATACGCTACACTCATAATCGACAAGGAAAGATATGTCAGAATCATTTATTAAAGCATGCGCTGACGGTAATCGCCGTATTGCTCAGTTGCTATTATCACAAGAAAAAGACCTTGATCCTAATTATACTAATTCGCACGGCTGTACAGCATTGCACTATGCATCGGCTAACGGATACGTTGATATAATGTCCGAGCTATTGGAAAGTGGAGCAAAAATTGACTATGAAGATCATCAAGGTAGGACGGCTTTATTTATGGCTATAAAGGCTCGACAAAAGCCGGCAGCAGAGTTGCTACTTGAACTCGGAGCCCGTCCTGATATTAGTGATTACCAAGGTAATAGTCTACTTCACCTAATCGCCATAACAGGCCAAAATGCGTTATTAAGCCCTTTAATTGATGCCGGATTAGATATCAATTTAACCAATACAAATTCAGACAGTCCATTATTACTGGCGGTTAGTAATCGAAAACGTGATGTTGTAAGCAATTTATTAGATCAAGGCGCCGATATTGACCACAGTGACAAAAATGGTAATAACGCGTTATTGATAGCAACAGCATTAATCAATAAACACTTAGTCACTTTGCTACTAGAACACGGTAGCGATATAAATATCGCTAATGACGATGGCTATACACCGTTATTCATTGCCTGCACTAAACACAACAATATGCTTGTTAAATACCTGCTAGAGCAAGGTGCTGATCCGCTTATCGAATCTAATGAAGGCGTATCGTCTATTTGGCTTGCGTGTGCTAATAACCAAAAAGATATCGTCTCGGCATTTTTAAATGCAGGCGTCGATGTAAATTACAGTAAAAATACCAATAAAGAGTTTGTACTCAATTCATATTTAGACTTAGTTATCGAACAACTAAATTATAGTAATGATAACTATCATGCAATTAGCTGTGAAGGCGAAAGCCTAATACATGTTGCAGCTAAACAAGGTCACTTAAGTATGATTAAGCTATTACTTGAGAAAGAGGCTGATATTGATGCACTGGATGCCGCAGGTAGTAGCGCATTACATTATGCTGCTGTGGGCGGTAAAAAAGATATAGTGAAAGAATTAATAAAACACGGTTGCGATACATTGATTTATAACAAAGCTGAACAACAAGCTATTGATTATAGTAATCAAAAAGGGTTTAACGAAATAACTGAAATGTTATTAATAGCAAAACAGGCGCAACAAAATGGATAGAAAAGAACGCCCATTACTTGAAATAATCGCACGCGATATGAAAAAAGGTTATTGGAAAGCCGCCGATGCTGCACGCTACGCACCCATGCTATTTCCTCAAGTAGAACCCAGTGACCATGTTCGTAAAGCGGTTGCTGCGATTGCTCTGCAACAATCTCGCGCAGAGCAACTTAAAGCTCTGCAAGCACTCGTGATAAAAGAGCGTAGCAGTAAGGATTTTCTTAAAGAATTTGAAACGCTGCTTGGCAACAAGCGCGACCCACTCATGCCTGCAACTGACCAAGATAAAGACAGTGGCCACTTTCGCGACATCATTATGATGCTACTTGCAACGAATTTTGCATCACAAAAAAGTAGCGTCACTATCACTGCTGATTTAAGTGATTTGTATCAACGAGTTTATCCTCAACACACTGATGAATTTAGCACTGATGTCAGCGCAGAGGCTGTCGTCACAGAGTATATAATGGGTGCTCAATTAAAACTCGCACCTGATATAATTTAAAGCAAGGATGAGCAATGACATTGCACCAAGCACTTGAGTCGAAAGATTTTAAACTCGCCACACAACTAGCAAAGAGCCTCTGCAATAGCCACATCATACAAGCATTGAATGAGACGTTTGTTTTACAAAATCTACATGCCTATTGGCTTGCCTTGGATTTTTGGCTGCTATTAGATGAAAAAAATATCGTGTCGCTCGATTTGCTAAAAAATATGGGGGACGAGGAGGAAGTCGATTTTAATAACATTGATATTGAAAGTCTCATCAATTCAACAACCGAAAAACCAAAACTGAAAGTCGATCAAAAAAAATCATTTCCACTGCTAATATTAGAAAATGAATTAAGGTACTTTGAACATAAAAGCGAAGAAGAATGTGCCATATTAGTTAAATTTATAAACGCTTGTAGAAATTTAAATGCCAAAGGGGGAAAATTATTAACACAAGCGCTTTCACCTAACACACCACTGTCGATTCTCGATGCCTTAATTGAAAAGGGGTGTGACCCTATGTACGAGAATAACGCTCAACAAAACTTTCTTTTTAATATAGTGAAATGGCGTAAACAAGTAGACATAGATACGTTTAAAAAATATCTAACCTATTTTATAGACCAAGGATTAGATATTAATCACCGTGATGTAATAGACGAAACCCCTATCATTGCTTTAATTAAATCAGGTGAAGCAACACAGCGTATAGACGTTATGATCGAGTTAGGCGCTGATATACATATTCAAAAAACGGATATTGATGGCTTTGATTTATTAGAAATAGCAGTTACAAGTTACACTCCCGATTTTGTGAGTGCTTTACTTAAGCATGGACTCGCTTTTGATTATGAAAAACAAGATAGAGAAGGCCATAGTGTATTATTTCGCTTTACAGACCATGGGGTTAGAAAAGATCAATTAACGCTATTTTCTTTATTACTACAGGGACAGCCTGATCTTTATCAGATTAATCACGACAGTAGATGTGAAAAGCATTACTCTACCCCAATGGAAAATTTAGTAACAGAAGCACACCCAGACGCATTAAAACTGGCGTTAGCTATGCTTCGACCAGACATCAACCAAACCGATGAGGAAGGTAACACACCTTTACACCTTGCTGCATCTAATTATGTACATGAAGCAGCCCGAGCGGTTGTTAATTTAGAACGAATAAAAATACTTATAGCGTATGGGGCTGATGTCAACACACTAAACAACAAGGAACAAACACCTGCAGCTTGTGCCAGTGATGATGATAAAAAGGCCGATATACTGGCATTTTTATTAGCAAAAGAACACCAAGCAAAGTGAAATACGAGATCTATAACTAAATAATAGTAATATTCGTATCCGAAGCTGATCATTAAGGATAAAAAGATGATAAAGCGTTTTCTAAGCTTACTTGTTTTATGCCCCTTACCTTTAATTGCTTGTCAATGGCAACCTGATGACTTAATCGGAAGCTACCGAAGTTTGGGGCACTCCTATTTTGATACCTTTGCACTAGAGAGAGAAGATATATTTCATTCATGGTTACACCAAAGGCCTGAAATGACGGCAAAGTGGCAGCTTGATAAAAATTGTATATTGGTAATACGCAGTGAACACTTAACACACCCAATCAAGCTCACCTTAATTGCATTAACAGTCAATAAAGCAGTGTTTAGTGATGGTCAAACTAAACAGCACTATCAACGCTTAAGTGCACAACAAAAAACAGCCAAGTAAATTAACCCTAGACACTAATTTAGAGATAACGAATGAGATTGACTAATTTAAAACACCTGAGTCTATACTTAATTTTGCTATTTAATATATTTGCTTTTCAAAGCTACGCCTCTGAGCCTGCTATTTTTCCAAAATACAGCAAAGCGTTAACTTTAGTTGAGCAAAATCCTGAGCTATATCGCTATCGTTTCAACGGGCCAATTACAATACGTGGACTACTCGTAATTCAGCTTGATATGGCAAGCCCAACTCAAGCAAGCGGCGATATTATCAACATCCGTATTATTCCAACTCGATTAGCGCGCAGTAAGTTGCCCGCTATCATTCATGGACGTTATACATCGTCGATTGAGGCTATTTTTATACGTTTATCAGCTCCCCAATTAGACGAACTATTTGCAGGTAAAGAAAACTGGCAACGTTTAAGTCATGGTACAGAAAGACTTATAAAGCAACCCGTAGAAGTCACATTTAATGATTTTAGCGCATCGGTAGAATGCGACAGCCGCACCTACACCGCAACCATTAACACCATAGCAGCTATAACAGATAAGCGAGTCGCTGCATTATCTAAGCTTGATATAAGCGGCTGTTAAGCCACCTTAAATTAAAGCCGTGATTATTAATAAAGCACTACGACACATATAATTTAACAGGAGTACACATTGATTTTTGCCATTGATTGCCAATATTACGACGACACAGCTATTGCTGCCGGTATCTTATTTGAAAACTGGCACGACGAAGAAATAACAGCAAAGCAAGTCAACACCATTGAAAATATTGCTCCCTATGAACCGGGGCAGTTTTATAAACGCGAGTTACCGTGTATTTTGTCCGTACTAAAATCTTTAGATACTCAACCAGATATCATCATTGTTGATGGCTATGTCACTTTAAGTAGTGCACAAAAGCCAGGTCTGGGCATGCACCTTTATGAAGCACTTGAACAACAGATTCCCGTTATTGGCGTAGCCAAAAGATCATTTGTCGATACACCAAAAGAAGCTGGAATTTTGCGAGGAAAAAGTGAAAATCCTCTTTATATAAGCAGTGTGGGAATTGATCTTGAACAAGCAAAAGAACACATACTGCACATGCATGGTAAAAATCGCCACCCAACCTTATTAAAATACGTTGACCAGCTAGCTAGAGGCATTGTTACCTAAAACGAATAGCAAAGGTATGGATGTAAAAACTGTGTAAATACCCGTTAGATATAGGGAACTAATTGCTCCTTAAATTCTATTATAGTAAGGATCAGATCCCGAGAGAGCCATACAGTTTTTATCTAAGCGACAAGCACTCACGGCAAGCCTTATTTAATTGCTGAAGTGCTTTTGAAAAGATTCTCAGTTTTATATTATAGCCAAATTTTTCAAAGTATTGCGCCCCAAGACTAAAGCCAGACAGCACTTTTCTATTTTTTAACGCGATCAATAACGTGACATTCAAGTGGCCTTTTTCATAGCAACGACAATGAGGTAAATAATAGCCATGACTGCGAAGCACCTTTAGTATATTTCAAGCTTACGCTGCTGCGAATAGCTTTTCCTCGAAGGTTATTCTTCTTTCTTTGTTTACGTTTTGATTTAAAAAAACTGCACACAACAATTGATTCTAAGCGACCTAACTTCTTTGATGCATATTTAGACTTGATACAAAGCTATATACGAATCATTTTTTTAGATAGACTATCAAGCATCTTTACAAGGAGGAAAATATAGATGCAATTTATAGACCCTTTTCCAGTCAAATGCGAGTTTTGTCAACACTTAGCTTATTATCCGTTAACCCCGCTTAAGGCTGAAAAAGCAGCCTGTACAGCTTGCAAAAAAGTTTTACGGCAGACACCTCGTGATCTTCGTAGATCCAGCCGTAAACATGGAATTGAAATTTGGCCTACAGCTCTTATATTTGAAGTTATGCTGCAGTTCGATATTGACTATGATTTGGTTAGCGACGATGAACTTAATGAGGAAACAACCCTATCAACATTTATTGAACTAATGCAAAGAGCTGATCCAAGTATTTCCGCGCGTGACCTACTTAACTTTGATATGTTAGACACTGCTCGCTCTACCTGTAATGAAGAACAATTACTAACGCTAAAGCTGGAGGAGCTGTCTTTACTGTCTCATCCTAAAGAGCCGTTACCAGACAATAATTCTCTTGCAGATCCAAATGTCAAAGGCATTGAGAAAAGTGAACTGCAAACGATGTATAAACAGCGTCGAAAAGCACGACAAACCCAAGATAAACTTACCCCGCGTCCTTCAGCTGAAGAATCCACCGTTGAAGTTAAGGCCCCTAATGCTAATAAATACTCTAACTTTTGGCAAAAACAAAGCGAAGAAAACCACGCGGATATAGATAAGCCATTAACCGATGAGGAAATTCAAAATACTGTGAATAATTTGGGATATACGCTACCCATACTCTATATACAGTTAATGAAAATACAAAATGGTGGCTATCCACAAAACACGCTCATTCAACTCAATGAAGAAAAACCATCTAACTATAGTATCAGCGAGTTTATTAGGCTAGATTCTATCGCTGCAGAAAGTGAATATATGAGAAACGAATGGGGTTATCCTGATATCGGGCTATATATTTGTAATTGCCCTTCGGCAGGGCACCACTTGGTTGCTTTAGATTACACTGAGTGCGGGCCTACAGGTGAGCCTACAGTGGTACATGTCGATCAAGAAAATGACTTTAAAATAACCATACTTGCTACAACTTTTGAGCAGTTCATTAGTGAACTACAATATGATGAAGATTAACCTCATGAAAAGTGTTATTACTTTAAAAGACTCTAACACTTTTTTGTATAACTAGCTTTTTAGATTGAGACACTATCAGCTCGCTGAGTGTGGTTTATGTTATTGGATTTACCTTTTGAGTTAATCTAGAACAAGCAAATTTAATGCAGTGCGCGCTACTTTAGCGCCCTCTATATTTTTTCAGCATTAATTAACTCAATAAGTAATTGACTATAAAAGCTAGAGCTTTAACGTATAAAGTCAAGATTTTATCTCTTTGGTTTTGTTACTAGTACGGGTTTACATGTTGTAATAAAAGCCACGTTAAGTGGCTTTTATTACAATGTTAGCGCTACAGGTCTATTTGCCAGTTGAGTTGACACCAAGGGTGGTTATCGTCAGCTAAAATTGATGTCAATTCTTCGATATCTAGCTTAATCTCTTGTTTTACTTCGAAAGCATCAGGGTAGCGTTCTGGTGGACCATCCATAGGTTTATCGAGTTTTACACCCACCCAAGTTAAGCGCCCTACTATGTGACTCATGGCTAACTCTTGCCAATCAGTAAATAATTGTTGCGCAATTTTACCTAGCACTAGCAAATAATACCAAGTTTCTTGTTCTGTAATTAAACCCGTAGTATACGCACACCGGCATAGAAATGCAGAACGACCCACATCAAAACCTTTAATCCCACAGTCAGATAATGAAACATTATGCTTTTGAGCCCATCCACTAACCATATATTCATTACTGTTTTTATCGTTGTTTCGATTCAAGTAAAAGTGTTCAATAAATAAATCATAACGCACACTTTCAATCAAACGGCTCATAAACTCGCTGCTACGAGCTGTATCTAAAAAAATATTTAATGTTTCAACTAAATCAGCTTTAGTATGTATACCATAACTATTTTTTAATACTTTTACATTGCCATTAATAATCGCTTGTAGTGGGTACGTTTCACTCTTATGTAATAAGCAATCCAGTGAGTAGCCATTTTGCATCGATAAGTAGCCTGATAAGCTGATTAACCATTGCTTTTGTTCATCGGTTAACGATTGACTTTGCAACATTAAGTCTTCTTGATTATTGTCCATCAACTCTCTCCTTTGTATCTTGCAATTGCTGGCATAAAGCTTTGCACTGCTGTGCATAAGGTAACCCTTGTTCGATAAGCGCTTCACAGCATTTAATAGCTGAATTTAAAGAATGAACGGCATATGGATGAGTATTATATTCGTGGGCAGCTTGTTGAAATGCAGCTAAAGCCGTGTCATATTGGTTTAACTCTAAAAGTGCGCACCCTTTAAAATAATATGCTTGTGGTGCTGCACGTAAACCTTTAATCGCTATATCAGCTAACATGATGCAGGTGTCAAAGTCTTGCTGGTCAAACGCGGCCTCCAAAAACTTTAAACAATCACGCGGGTTGTAAAGCATAAGTTGTTTAATTTCTTTTATATAATTAAGTACGTTACGTTGAAAATCATCAACAACACTTGTATCCGCATAAGCAACTAATTCGGTGTCACGAATATATAATATAGCCAGTGCAAAAATTTGCAGTGATTCAGTATGCCCAAGAGATTCTACTGGGCGCCTCACTGAATCGTCTTCTCGGGTTAGCTCAAGTATGTCCATTTCTTGCTCTGAGTAACAACGTGGTTTTGTTGAACCAGGGAAAAAATCCGTTTTATAGAAATCCTGAAAACTAGCAATATGCTCTTGTAATGTATCAACTAAAACTTCATATGTGATTAAATCGTAGCAATATCTTAATAAATCAACAACTAATGGCCATCCCCACAGCTGGCGTTGATTGTATAAATCAATAAACACTAAAAACTCAGAGTAGGCTTCTTCAAAACGGTGTAATTTACATAAGCAAAGCGCTTGTAAATAATTCGCTTGTTCTACAAATATCGGTTTGTATTGCTCGGTGATTGACAACGCATCCTGATATCGTCCATTTTCATACAGTAAGGTCGCAATTTTTATCGCGTTTTTAGCTTCATCAGCTCTCAACTCTCGAATATATCCGCGTCTTGCTGTAATTAATGCAACTTCAAGCTCCATATCACCAATAGCAGCTAGTTTTGCATCTAAATAAAGATATGCCTTTTCATAATTATTAAGCTTTAAATAACATAAACCAATATATTTGAACATTACCTTAGTACACAGTACGCGGTAATTATGTTCTTGCTTTAAATAAAGTGCGAGTGCAGCCTCATAATTTTTTAATTTATACTCAGCATGTGCTTGGTAATTTAACAGATCTTCCTCTGTTTGTGGAATTGTCAGAGGTTCAAGTATACGTTTAATGGCGCTATAGCTATTAAGCGTCCATAAATACTTAACTATATAATTATAAAGGGGAAAGTCATTTTTAAACTCAGGTCCAATTTGTTCAGCAACATTTTCTAAATCTTCTGTAGTCAATGTGTCGTATAAACATTTATCTTCAATATAGTTACGTATTTCAAGATGGCGTTGAAGATTTTTAAAATCAACATGTTCTGAAATACCGACCACTAAACCGTCATGTATTCTCTTTGGTAACGTTTTTATATAACCCGACAATGCAACCGCAATTTGACGCGTAGTATCATCGCCACTGATAGATAAGCTACCAGAAATACTTAAACTGGTATCTAAAAATGTCCAGATATTTTCAGGTAAAAAATAGTGTTTAGACAAAAAGTCGAGTAAGTTGACAGTCAACGCATTACTTTGATTAACATCCCAAAATATCGGCGCCGCGAACAACATTTTCCATTGTTCTAAATTGTGCCTAACTGAAATATCACTATAAAGCTGTGTTAAGGCAAGGTTGAGTTGGGATATTGTTTTAATAGTTGAAAATTCAACGAGTTCGTCGTCATCAGTCTCGTGATTGGAGCTAGGTGGTGGCTCCGAAAAAACTTCATCCTGTGTGTCTTCAATATCAGTATCTAGTTGCGGCTGAAATGCTTTAAGTGATGCATCGTGCCAACTAGCTGAATTATCATTTGCATCATCATCACTTTTTGAGATTTCTTCTAGTGCTTGATCATACGCTTTACGTAACGCTTTAAACTCTTCAGGGAATTCTGTTGGCGGAGTTTGTTTTAGTAACTGCGTATAAGCTAATTTTATAGCCCGCTTATCTTTAGTTGGTTCAATACCTAATAGTATCCAATGGTACATTTAGTTTACTCTTATGTTGTGGGCACAAATAATAGAATGCATGTTAATAAGAAATATTCAAAAACATTTTTATACGCTCTTTGGCAGCGTCAATTTTATGATTATCATGGGTTTCTAACGCGCGATCAAAAAGCCCAATGCTTTCACCAACCTTTCTACGTTTATCACCTAAGCTCTCTTGAAACATGCGATCGAGCTTTGCTTTAAAAGCAGTATTGGCAAGTTTATTTTTTGGGAGTATTTTTAAAGCTTGCAGTCTTGAAAATTGCTCTTGCAATTGATTTTGGTCAAGCTCTTTCACGTTCTCACCAACATAAGTACGATAGGTTTTTTCAGAATCCTTGTTTTTAACTTCCACTTCAATCACACCATTGAGATCATAAGTGTAAGTTATATAAAAAGACTGAATTTTGTTCAAAGGTTCAAGTGTAATGTCTAATGTACCCATTAATACATTATCTTTAGGTAGGTAATTTTCACCTTGATAAATGTTAATCAAAACACTTTCTTGACTTGGATGTCTAGAAAATAAAGAGCGCGTTTCACTGACCGGGATCGTAGAGTTACGCTCAATAATGGGTAAAAACTCAGGTTGGTTATGCTCGTTAGATATCTCAACGCCCAGTGTAAATGGGCAAACATCAGTCATGATTACATCTTTGAGCTGAATATTACGCTCGTTCATACTTGCTTGAATGGCAGCCCCAATAGCAATAGCATGATCTGGGTTGTATTGGATTTGTGTAATACGCGAAAATACATGATTAATTTGTTGACGAAAAATAGGCATGCGGGTCGCACCGCCGACAAAGATAAGACCTGCAATATCATCCATCGATAATTTTGCATCAGACATCGCTCTATGAATAGGAAACTTAATACGCTCAATTAAATCATGACAAATATGGCCGAAATCGTCTTCACTTAGGGTATAAGTTAAAACATCGCCTTTGTATTCAAAATCAAAACTGGCAGAGTCGTCTATGGTTAGCTGACATTTTAATTGATCACATAAAGACCATATATTTCTTCGCTCACTTTTGGCTAGACGGTACGGTTGGATATCATTTTTGCCAAATACATCGTCGACAATAGCTTGGGTAAAGTCATTACCACCGAGGTAATTATCGCCTCCAGAGGCGTGAATCTCAAAAATGTCATTAAACACTTCAATAACTGATACATCAAATGTTCCACCACCGAGATCAAGCACTAAATAAGTGTTATCTGAATCTTTATTATCTAATCCATATGCAAGGGCTGCGGCGGTTGGCTCGTTAATTAAGCGCTCAACCGTTAAACCAGCAAGTGAAGCCGCCTGCTGTGTAGCTTGCCGTTGTTTATTATTAAAGTAGGCTGGTACTGAAATAACAGCTTCAGTAATGGGTTGTTGTAAATATACTTCAGCTTGCTCTTTAAGGTGCTTAAGTAAAATAGCCGACAGCTCTATTGGGGTATAAGATTGTTCTTCTAATTGATAAACTTTATCTGTGCCCATAAAACGTTTAAATTCAGACACCGTCAACTCAGGATGAGTCGCTAAACGATCCCGCGCAGCTTGACCTACCAATACATAGTCATCTGAAAAACTCACAATAGAAGGCACTAGAACATTGCCCTCAGAGTCAGCGATAAGTTTAACACCACTATCTTGCCATACAGCAACAACACTGTGTGTCGTTCCCAGATCAATCCCTATCTTCATATTACTCCCCCGTTCATCGGAACATTCTTAAATCGTTTTATATATATTAAAACCACTATTTAAAAAATCACTTATTATACTAACATTGATTGTTATATGTAAAATCCATCAAAATAAGAAAGTGCAATAAAAAAGCCTATTTTTTCACTGCGTGTAATTCAGGCCAAAAAGATGTTCACCATGACAAATTAACCCACTATTAATCAAGGAGATAAGAACGAAAATATAACAGATAAAATGATTAATCTAAGAAATTAAAGATAACAAGAGCTCCATTAACTAATTAAAACGAGCTTAAACATATTCAAATATTAACATTAATCAATTGTAAGTTTTAAGCTATTTTAAATTAATACTGAGTTAATCTTACCGTGATATACTAAGTTTATTTTTTACTTTATTAATAAGATTCTCATGCAAAATATCTGTGCGTATAACGATACTTTAAAAACCAAAAAATGGCATGACCTTCATTTTCCAGCAATAGAAATCACCAATTTGCCGTCTTTTTCACAAGATGAAAGCTACATCTTTAGTGACTTACTTCATCAAGCAGTAAAAGATCGAACAGACCAAGATGTTCTCAAGCTTTTCTTAATAACACCTGATACTCAATTGAGTAATCATTTTTATATGGTTGCCTACTTACAAGATAAGACTATTTTTACCGCCGAAGTGCTCAACACCCCACTATTTTCACAATGGTTAACAACAATTGATAGAGAAAGAAGAAAAGGCGTAGAACCTAAATCTAAGCTGTATGATCTTGCCAGTAATAGTCTATCTAGTCGCCCAATATCAAGAGCGTTTGCTGAGCAAATATTCACACATACCGGTGAGTTTATTGATGAAAATATTCCTAATGCATTTAAAGCAGAAGAATTAGCGCAACAAAAAATAGATTACATCACCCCATTTATTAACTTTGATTCCCATGAAGACTTTTCTTTAGTAAAACAAAATTTAACTCAATTAGTTGAGTCTGAGGGATTAAAAATAATAGAGCCCATTGATAATAAAGCGATTTATCAACAATTTAAAACGCAAGCTGGTTTTGAGTTTCCCACTATTTTAAAAGACTTTTTAACACTGCATAATGGCATTGAAAAAACAGGTTTTATGAATGCACAGACCATACTAAAAGAATGGAGTGACTGGCAAACACCATATCAAAAATGGACGCAAGAGGACTTGCTCGATACTTACAGCAGTAACGATGGCACAGTACTGCCTTTATATTGCACCCCCTATTGGATCCCCTTTTTCGACCAAGGTTGTGGTAATTTTTATGCCATAGATCTTGCACCAAACAGTAAAGGAAAACCTGGGCAGGTAATTAGTTTTGGCGCAGACCAAGAAAGCGGCTATCTACAAGCGCATAGCTTAGCAGAACTCATTGCTGGTTTTATCCATAACGAAGATTAACAGCAACTTTTAACGACGTATCTTGGCCCATCGTTTAGTTGTAATGATGGGCTTTTTTATAAACTAAAACCTTTTACGTTGAAATAAAATCGTCTTGAAAGCTTAAGCTTTGTTGAACGACTTTACCGTTTGCTTGCATGTCGTCTTGAATATACTTTAACAGTCCATTCACGCAGATTGGCATTTCCCACGCGCTGGCACCGCGCTCCATTTCAGAGAACTTTAATTCAGGCCTTAAATTGGCTGTTCCAGGTAAGAACACATTAGCAATTTTTTTATTGTACTTATGTGCAAATGCGACAGTGTGAGCACTGCCACTTTTAATTTCCCACTCGATAGGTAGCAGCGTATTACAAAGCGCAGCCTGTATTCGATTTCGTCTAACAAAGTTTTCGGCACTGTATAATTGTTCAGGCAGGTATTCTGTTACTACTGTGCCACCACGATTTAATATTTGCGCTTTAAGTGTGTTAGAGCCTTTAGGAAACTCAACGTATATACCATTACCAAGAACCGCAACGGTGGGAATGTTATATTTTATCGATTCTGTATGTGCTATTTGATCGATACCCAAAGCTAAGCCACTGACTGTAACAAGCCCTTTATTTGCCAATGCTGCGATGACTATTTTCGCTAAAATTACACCATCTGTTGATGGCTTACGAGTACCTATCACTGATACGGATTTTTTATGTAAGTTTTCAATTGGACCCTGAACAAAAATCCAATGAGGTGCATCATCAATTTTCTTCAACTCTTGAGGAAAAAGCTCCTGCTCTCGGAACAAAAGTCTTACATTATCAGCATGAAGAGAACGTGCGCGCGCTAAGCCAATTGACCAAAGTTGTTGTTGATATGCTTGCCATTCAATATCATCAGGTAATGACACATTCAGGTGTTTAGAAATTTCATCAGCATTACTCGCTTTAAGTAAATTTTTAAAGCCTAAGCCTGACTCTGCTATTTTGTGTAATACCCAATACCCAACGCCGCTTAATGAAGTCAACGCGAGAAAAGCCACAGTTTCATTGCGCCAATAGCCTTTTTGCTGTTCTTTACTCAACGCCAAATTCCATACAACTGTTTAATTTAAAACGCGCTGATTTTTACAGTATTATCAATCAAAGGCAAGGTAAACCAACTGCCTCGGTTGGCACACCTAAAATGCCAAAGCGCTTGTTAAAAACGCAAACTTACTCGTTTAATAACTCATTAAGCGTTGTTATGTTTTTATCTTGCGATTCATAAATAGTATCAAATGGCTCACTTGACCAATCGCCGTGTTTACTTTGCCATGCAAACCAAGCAGATGAAATAAACTCAAACTCTTGCATTTCCTCCACCTCTTCACCGGCTAAAAAGTTAATTAACTGCGCTAACGTACAGTGCCCACTATCAACCAACGTTAACACCTCTGTTCCCATTAGCTCTGTGTCGTCATCAAGTAAAATGATAACAACCGATTCTACAATCAGTTCATACTCCTTATATTCCATTATTGGCGTAACGTATGACTCATCTTGATGGCCTAATAAAATACTGGCGTAATTATCACTAACTTGACCATTTTTAAAAACTAATTGTTGATTCATTTATTTATTTACCTTAACTGCCATGATCGACTTATCTTATTCTTTAAATTATCAAATTTTTGGGTTTAATTCACGACTTACACAATCAAAAATAAGCTCAACCTTAGAACATGGTATTAAATGATAAATAGAACCAAGCAAAAAGCAGCCTGTTTGCTAGAGGTTTTCGAATAGCTGCCCATTGTGGTTTATTAAAAAATATCATGCTAAATTAGAAAACTCTAAATCAAGGATGATGTATTTTTGCAACACTCAAATCTACCTAAGAATGTAAAGTTTCACATTAAAAATACCTATTTGCCAAATAAGGTAAAATTAAGGACTCAAGGCCACCTCAATATTATTGCAGTTAGGGCCATACTAACTTTCATCGTTCCATTTTGTGGTGTGGTTGGCTATTTTACTGAGTCAATATTTTATGGTATTTGCTTTGCTCCTTTATTTTTATCACTCGTTTTTGCTTACTCAAGAAGCCATTATTTAGTCCTTGATGTTGAAACTGGTAAAGCGTACAAAGAAAAATTATTTCTAGCTAAAGCCACATCAAAAAAGATTTTAAAAAATTTAAACGATGTTGAAGTTTTAGTGCAACAAATTCCAGGCCTTGCAGATAAGTATCAAATAGCGCTGTGCCATGAACGCTACACAATTGGCACCTACCAAGATACTCAAGCAGCAGCCGCGTTTTTAGCTAATCATTTTGGCTGTATACACACAGAAAAGGTAAATGAGTTTACAGAAAAAACAAACGTCAGCAGTAACACACCCGATTTAGACCAAAATGCACTCGATAATAGACCTGCAAGTACAGCAGATGATCCAGCTCTAAAAAGCGGCAAAGATATAACTTTCTGGGATACCAAATCATTAATTAAAATGATTCTCCTCCCCTTCATCTGTTTTATCATCATCGGACTAATAGCGATTACTTTATAAAATGAAATTTACAAAACTGACAAATCAACAAGCGCAAATCAAGCCATTTGCCACAAGTGCTGTTAACTTTATGGGCGCATTTATTTTATTTATAAGTTGTTTATGTATGTTTAGTGTAATAGATGGCGAATTTCCCTTGGTACCTTGGGCTGCTATTTCCACACTTGGCTTTTGTTGTACATTTGCTAATTACAAAATTAAAATTGATAAAGAAACAAAAAACATAATTATACGCGCCAAAAGCATTTACGTTATTAAAGCAGATTCAATTGCATTTGCGGATATACGCGGCATAGTGGTTGACGAAAAATTATTTAGTAAAAGGGATTACCGCCAGGGCAAGAGCATGAAAAAAGCCTATGATTTCAATACCTTTTCAAGGTAATCTGTACTGCGCATAGCTTTTTTCTGTTTTGCGGGCATGCCTTTATTAAAGCTTGTTTCTGCTTTTAGCTGATTAAATGCGATGTGTCTCAGCCCCGCAAATACAGGTGCTGCACCTTCACGCCTAATTCGGCAATCATCTTCTTTAAATCCGACATCTAAACGCCTATGTAATCCATTCTCTATTTGCCAATGTTGCCGTGCGGATCTTGCGAGTTCTTCCGCCGATAAATATGCTGAACTGATGTAGTATCTATAGCATAACTCATTGCTTACTTTGTTTTTTTCTTTCCTATAAGAAACAATAACTCCCACTGTTTTGGCATCTTTCCAATTGCTCGTTTCTGATAAATCACTTACGTTATGACTAACAGCACAACACCTGAATTCTTCTCTGTTTTTATGATAATCGGCTTCATTAAACAAAACTCCTTCGGACGCTTGTCGTGTGACCTCAGGTAATAAAGCATTCTCTATTTGTGACAGCAGTCCTTTATGGTTCGCTTTTACTGCAAGTAGGTAATCGGCTTGTTTATCCACTATTGTCTCTGCAATTGATTTTTGACACCCCATCGCGTCAATCGTGACTAAGCAGCCTTTTATCTCCAGTAATTCAAGAAGCTCTGGTAACGCTGTTATTTCATTCGACTTTTTATCAACAGGGCATTGCGCCAAAACAACACCATTTTCGCACGCAAATGCACTGACCATATAAAGTGCATCGCGCCTATCTGACTGATTAAATGAACCTTTCAATCGCTTACCATCAATCGCAACGACATCGCCCTGAGTTAATTTAGAACAGTCTTTCATCCAAGAAGAAAAAGAATCTTGAAACTGCATCATATCAATGCGACTCATCACACGAGCGATTGTGTCATGGCGAGGGATACCTTGCTCAAGAGGAACGTACTTCCTGAGCCAATCTAATCTATCATGGCCAAAATCTTCAATATCTTCCCAGCCTTGGCACCCAGATATGACAGCGCTGACAGCTAAGAATATGATATCAAAAAGTTTATGGACAACTTTACCCTGCTGGCGAGGGTCGTCAATTGATTCGAAATATTTAAATAGTTGAATATCAGGCATGGGGGCTCCTTAAAAAGGAGTATAAGATCATACTTTTAAGTCAAGGTAAAGTTCGTGATCTTGCCCTGCCCTTCCCCCGTCATCACGCCCTGAAAATAAGCAATTGATGAGTAATTCATTTCATGGATGAAATGAAAGCCATGCTTGCACATGGATGTGCTTTCATAGCGTTTACGTTCACATCAATTGTGCATTGAAGGATTAAGCGTGATGCTCGGGGCGCCGTGGGGTTCCTAGGGGCGGTCGGCGGCAGCCGCCCCTTGGTTGCCGCCAGCAAGCTAAACCTTGAATA
>NZ_JACJFH010000095.1:0-20275 GCF_014164495.1 Pseudoalteromonas sp. SG41-5
CTTTATTGACTGCCATGGGCATTGCTTGGCTCATAACTTAGGCTCCATAAACATAAACAAGACGGCTTTTAGTAACCGGCCCTGCAATGCCGTCTACCTGTAGTTGTTGCGCTTGTTGAAATTCCCTCACACCCGCTTTGGTTTTTGCACCATTAATGCCATCAACCTTGCCGCAATTAAACCCCAACATATTACAACGTCCCTGCACGCCAGAAAGCGTGTCGATTGGATCTAGATTGCCTATTTGTACCGCAAAGCTTTTAGTGGGTGTAGTTTCGCCTGCTTTTAAATATAAATCGACCGTGCCAGTAAGTGCGTCGTTATTATTAAGCTCTACTTCGATAAGCCCATCACTTTGCAGAACGGTATCGATTGCTTGGCTACCTATGTTGAGTACAATACGTTTGCCGGTAATGTCATCACCATCTTCATGAATTATTTGCAGGCGAAAATATTCTTTTTCGTTTTGTACAACAAACGTATTTAGACTGTTAGCGCGCAGCGGCATAAACTTTTCTTTTTTAGGTGGAATATTGATGATATCACCCGGAAAAATTAAATTAGGATCGGGCCGTAGTGCTTTAAACTCCACATTACTGGGATGGTTATATAATGCTGTTGAGGTTTTATAACCATATTGGCGTGCTATGCGTAGCAGTGTTTCGCCTTGTGCGACGGTGTGTTGTTGCGCCATCGTTAAATCCTTTTATACGTCTAAATTAGGTTCCCTCACTGCACCATTTAGGGACAAGTATTTTGTTACATTATACAAAGCTGAAATAATATTCTAGTAAATATTTAACGGGTAAAAATGAAATAGGTTAATATAGATGGGGAATAATGCTGAAAACATTGAACAAAACATAGTTTTATGTTGTTTGAAAAATATACATTATTATAGGGGGAGTTTCTTTGAGTATGAAAAGCCGATTATGCATCGGCTTTTATTTAGATAAACCTAAGTTATTACTGTTATACGGGGTATAAGGTTTTACGCCCAGCCGTCGTAACGTTTGCGGCGCGATAATACGATAGTCAAAATAATACCTAAAAATAAACCTATGAAGGCAATTGCTCCGCCATAAGTTAGTAGCTGACGTTTTTCTTTTGCACCGGCTTGTTGTTTTTCAGTGCGTTCAGCTTCTAAGGTACTTTTTAATTTAGCAATCTGCTCTGATAGAGCACTATTTTGGTCAGTTAAAGTTTGGCTTTGCTCTTGTAGCTGCGGTAATTCAATCTGTGCTTGACGAAGTTGCTCTTGCATTGATGCCATTTCAGCACTGAGTGTGCGGTATTGTTGGTGAATACCTGGAGTTTTAGAAACAAATTTAGCTTCTACCCAGCCTTCTCGTTCTTTATCATCAATAACTTTAACAAAGCCATTTTCTTCAGCAGATAGCTGGGTTAGCTTTGTACCAGCATCAACAGAGCCAATAATGCGATAATTTTTACTCGCGCCAGAGTGCATAAATGTATAAAGATTATCGACTATATAAGCGGTGTTTGCATCGCTAGCTGAATTGCTTTCTTCTGCGTGACTCATAAATGCGGCCGCTGCGAATAGCAAAGCTAATAAAGAATGTTTAAACATCAATCTACCCTGTTAATGTAACCGTCTGTGGGACAGCAATCGTATTATTCATAGTTAAGTATTGAGATAGTATGGATTTAGCGCGCTAATAGCAAGACTGATATTGTAATCATGGCTGCTGTTTGCTGATTCAAATAAGCTAAAAAATTTGCAATGTTGGGCAGCTTTGTTTATTTTGAGCTCTTATTTATTTTAAAGGTAATCCTCAAGCCTAATGGATACTGAGATAGAACTGAAGTTTTTGGTGTCAGACGCCGTAATCCCACTGATCCCCGCGTTAATTACTCAATTTGCAAAAACGGTTACTAATAAACCTTCGCGTAGTTTACAAAATGCTTATTTTGACACGCCAAGCCGTGAATTAAGAGCGCTCGATATCGGTTTTCGTACCCGCTGTGCTGATAATCAATGTGAGCAAACTATCAAGCTTGCTGGAGAAGTTATGGGCGGGTTGCATCAACGACCTGAATATAATTTACCGCTGGAAAGTAGCCGACCAAATATAACTGCATTTGATGCCAGTATTTGGCCGCATGGTATGCAAATAAGTGCAATTGCCGCTAATCTTTATCCTATTTTTAGTACTAACTTCATTCGTCGTACTTGGCTTATTGAAACCGACAGTGGCGCTAAAATTGAAGTAGTGTTAGATAAAGGTGAAGTATCTGCATCGGGTTTGATGGAGCCAATTTGTGAGCTTGAAATTGAACTGGTTGAAGGCAGCCGCGATGAATTATTTGCTTTAGCAGATAAGTTAGTGAGTCAAAGTAATATTCGATTAGGGCTATATTCTAAAGCAGCTCGTGGTTATCGCCTTGCGGATGAAAAACCACTTAAGCCAAGTAAATCAATTGGCTTTGTATCGTTACCTAAATATGCAACACAAGAGCAAGCACTTATAGCCGCAATTGGCTTTGGTATTCGTTTTGTACAAAAACATGAACAGTGTTATTTCGATAAACCGAGTTTAAAGACTCTGAAACGAGTGACCGATGGTATTAGTTTAATCCGTCATACGTTTTGGTTATTTGACGATATTGTTGATAAAAACACCACCGAGCTATTACGCACCGAGCTAAAATGGCTATTAAGTGAATTAGCATGGGTTGAAAACGCGATTCAACTAAAAACCTACACATCTAAGCGCCACGCATACTATAAAAAAATCAACAGTGCACCTGAGTTAACGCAAGTTATTAATGACTTAAAAGAGCTACAGCCAAGTATTGATGATATTAATCGGTTGTTTCATAGCGCTCGCTATAACCGCTTATTATTGTCTTTAACCACCTGGCTGGTGGATAAGCAATGGCGTAAAAGTTGGGGGCAAGTACAGTTTCAAGCAGCTGAAAAACCAGTCGCTGAGATTGCTAATCGATTATTTGAAAAAGATTGGCAAGACCTTCATCAGTTACTGCCAGAACAAAAAACACTGACTGTTAAGGATTACTTGGATTTACGTATGCGTTTAGAAAACAGCTTACTCAGTGGTAACTGTTTAGGTTCGTTATTTGAAAAAGATGAACGCAGTGAGTTTCGTATTCCATGGTTAGATATTTCACACGGCATGTACGAGCTCAGCACGCTTGAGTATCTAAAGCAGTTATGTGCAGGACAAGATGATGAAGAGCTGGCAAAAATTCAAAGCTGGCTTGAAAGAAAGTCTGAATTCTTGGTCGACGCAATGGAACAAAGCCGTTTAGCTTCATATAAAATATCACCTTACTGGCAGTAATCGCGTTTAAGCCAGTACATAGGGAATACACATGGTACGGCGGGTATTATTACTAATGCTGCTCTTTAGTGCCGATGCGCTCAGTGATGTTCAGCATTGGCAACTCTGGAAACAGCATGATGGTGCAAGTGTGTACTACAAAAAACATGACAATGGTATTTTTGAAGTGCAGGCTGAGATCACTATTGAAGGTGTCACGGCCAATGACTTTATGACATTGCTAAGTGATACTAACAGCGCGCCGTTATGGATTGATAATGTTACCCATGTGAAAGTGTTGGAGCGATTAAGTCCCTCAGAAACTATTGTACATACCGAGTTTGAGTCGCCGTGGCCACTCACTGATCGCGATATGGTTAGTTACTCATGCTACCAACAACTGAACGGCACCCAGACTAAGTTAACGATTACAGCAAAAACAGGGGAGCTTGCAAAGCGCCAAGCTGTGATCCGTATCACTGATCTAAAAGCACATTGGTTATTAACTCAACATAGCAGTGAAGGGCAATCATTGTTAACTATAACATATGAAATATACGCTAATCCTGGTGGTGCAATTCCGCATTGGCTAAGCAATAAAGTGGGATTAGAAAGTGCAATGCATACCTTGCTTGCTCTTAAATTACGCCTAATCAATAAAACCTATCAAACCAATCAGCAAGTAAGCCAAGTTGGTAATTGTAGTCACATCAATAAACAATAGCGTGTTAATTCTAACAATTGGTATAATCTGGATAGCTAGTTAACTCCTTGTTACTACTTTGTTTAATTGAACTTTTATTACAAATAATTACAAAAAAAATATTGTTGCTGTAACTTAAATCGGTAATATTCCCGCGCTGGGAACATACTACTTTAAGGACCGTAAAGTGTTTGCATCATCAGTTGCAGGATCAAGCCGTTGGTTTTCATTTGTTAACGAAAGTTGGCGCATCGCTACATTATGGCTAGCGGGTGTTCTATTGTTTATGAGCTTTCGGGTTTTCTTTTTAGTCTACTTTCATGACCGGATCACCACACCAATTGATCTTAACGTTATTTTAAACACCTTAGAAACAGGGTTTGCTTTTGACTCAGCTGCCAGTGGTGTGTGTTTTAGCATTCCTTTTTTATTAAATTGTATTTTACAGCCGATGCGCTTAGGTCATTGGGTAAGAATGGTGCGTAACTTTACGGGTAAGCTTTTTTTTGTAGTCGCTATTTTACTCTGTATAACCAGTATTACGTATATTGCAGAGTACGGTAGCCAATTCAATTACTTTATGTTTGAAGGGTTGCACGATGATCAGCAAGCAATTGCTTTAACCGTGATTGAACAATATCGGCCATGGGGTAGTTTTCTGGGGTTATTAGCACTGTTGGTGGTTGCATTTAAGTTATGCGAGCGCGTTGATAAGCAGTCGAATAGCTTTTTACAGCGCATTTTTACTGACTGTAAATGGAAGCGTACGTTGTTAATTAGCATCATTGTGGTGTTATTTATCTGTGCTATTCGTGGTTCTTTTGAGTCTCGTCCGGCATCACGAAAGTGGTCTGCGGTAACGCCGGACCCATTTATTAATAATTTGGTGATCAATCCATTTCGCAGCTTTTTTTATGCCATTAAAGATTACAACGATCTACAAAGCCATGGCGTAAACGGTGAAAATCCATATTTAAGCCATAACTCAGGGCTTGATGCCTTACCTTTAAATGCGCTGAGTAAACATACGACAGCGCCTTTGTTAGCTGCACCGTCACAGGTATTTGTAATTGTTATGGAAAGTTATGATTCTTGGCCGTTACAACAAAAGTATGCTGCACTTAATTTAACTAATCAGTTAAAAAACCTAGCTAGTAAAGGTATTTACCTAGATAACGTTTTACCTGCAGCTAGCAGTACCATGAATTCGCTATCCAGTATTGTATCTGGGATCCCTTATGCAGGGGTTAATATGAGTTTGATTGGGCCACAAAACCCAAGTAGCAAGCTATCGTTATTTAATCAATTCGAGCAGTTAGGGTACACCAGCCAGTTTTTTTATGGTGGTTTATTATCGTGGCAAAATGTCGGTGAGTACGTTCTATCCCAAGGTGTTGATAAGGTCTATTCAGCTATCGATGCTGGTGGCAAAGGTAGCGCCGGTGTCTGGGGCATTGATGATGGTCAGCTATTTGATTTGGTAGCAGAAAAAACAACGAAAAAAAGTTTTAATGTGATCCTCTCAGGTAGTTATCATGGCCCGTTTAATCTCGATTTAGATAAATATAACTACCCTTATAAGTCGGTTGCAGATTATCCAGCTGAGATAAATAAATTAGCTGGGGAGTTATTAGATCCTTATGTATTAGGGCACTTATGGTATGCAGATAAAATGCTGGGTGGGTTTGTGGCTAAGATGGAGCAACGTTATCCAGATGCATTATTTGTCATTACCGGGGATCATTATAGTCGCCGTAACTTTCATCAGCGCCCAAATTTATATGAGTTAACTCATGTGCCGATAGTGATTTATGGCAAAGGTGTTAGTGCAGATTTAGTGCCTGCCCAACAAGTGGCAAGCCATATGGATATCGCTCCAACATTATTAGATTTAATTGCGCCAGCAAATACTCAGTTTTATAGCATGGGACAATCATTATTTAATGCAGCGCCAGATAGGAGGGTATTTGGTTTTCAAACAATACGTCACAATGAACAGCTCTGGCGTGGTGATTTATCGGCGCTTTATGAGTATTATAGGGTTAATGAGCGGGATAAAACTCAGCTTTTACCGACAACACCATCGCAATTTGTTGAAATTGATGCACAGACAGAGCAAGCATATACCCAGTATATGGCGACAGCTTGGCAGTTATTAACTCAAGGCATGGATTAAGGTAATGGTTTTACCCATCACCCGATAAGCAACACTTACACGCTAAAGATCATAAAATGACTAAACCAGAAATTAACTTAGTAAACAAACCCAACGGCATAGGAATTGGGCGTATTTTAAAAGCAACTAAATGCTCAATTAAAGGTTTTAAAGCCGCATTTAAGGAAGAGTCGGCCTTTCGTAATGAGCTTGCGCTAGGGCTTGTATTATTGCCATTATCATTTTGGCTAGCGCAATCATTACAGCACTGGGTGATACTTATAATCAGCTTTTTGTTATTGTTGATTGTTGAGTTGCTAAATTCAGCAATTGAAGCATTAACAGATCGAGTCGGTGTTGAATATCATGTGTTATCAGGGCGAGCGAAAGATATTGCTTCAGCGGCTGTGACATTAGCACTGATAGTGTTATTTATTGTATGGGCTGTGGCTGGGTATGAAAAGATAATTACATTGATAGGTTAGGAAGTTAGGCAAAACGTTACAGGCTTTGAGCGACAAGCTTCGAATACACCCAAGTCACTTTCTAGAACCGAGCTTTAATTGCGCGGGGTAAACCCGCGCCTACGTCTGGTAGCAGCGAGTTTATCTCGCGATAAACACTTTATCCTTCGCGGTGGCAAGCCACTCGCCTACAAGTAATATCCACCGCGCTCCTGTAGGTCGCCATTTATGGCGACAAGCCTATTTACCTCCGAGGGTAGGAGGCGCTGTGCGCTACACCGAGAAGACAAAAGTAAAGTTAATTACTTACAGGTTTTCCTCTATGAACTCTGTGGTGAAATTATTAAAGAATAGGTTTGCACCAAGAGTAGTGAATAAGGGGGGAAATACCACTGGCTTCGAACACGCCCTAACTCCTAGCCACTTCCTAGAACCTAGTTTTAATTTTGCGGGGTAAACTCGCGCCTACGTCTGGCAGCAGCGAGTTTACCTCGCGACAATAACCTACGCATTTACAACAACATAATCAGCAGGCATAAAAAAAGCGCCAATTGGCGCTTTTTTGTATTCACACAATGGCTAATATTAAAGACCAGCTGCTGCGCGAAGTGCGTCTGCTTTATCTGTGCGTTCCCAAGGGAATTCATCACGACCAAAATGCCCGTAAGCTGCAGTTGGTAGATAAATAGGGCGCTCAAGATCAAGCATTTTAATTAAGCCATATGGACGTAAGTCAAAGTGTTCACGAATCAATTCAATTAAACGTGATTCTTCAAGCTTGCTGGTACCAAATGTTTCAACACTGATTGACGTTGGCTCTGCAACACCGATTGCGTAAGAAACTTGTAGCTCACATTTGTCAGCAAGGCCCGCAGCAACGATGTTTTTAGCAACGTAACGTGCAGCGTACGCAGCTGAACGGTCAACTTTTGATGGATCTTTACCTGAGAATGCACCGCCACCGTGACGAGCCATGCCGCCATAGGTATCAACGATAATTTTACGACCAGTAAGACCACAGTCACCCATTGGGCCACCGATTACAAAACGGCCAGTCGGGTTAATGAAAAACTTAGTTGCACTAGTGATAAGCTCAGCAGGCAGTACCGGCTTGATAATTGTTTCCATCACAGCTTCTACTAAATCTTTTTGTGAAATGTCTTCACTGTGTTGAGTAGAAAGTACCACAGCGTCAATACCTACTGGCTTGCCGTTTTCATATGCAAAAGTAACTTGTGATTTTGCATCAGGACGTAACCAGTTTAGCTCGCCGCTTTTACGTACTTGCGCTTGACGCTGTACTAAACGGTGTGAGTAAGTGATTGGTGCAGGCATTAATACTTCAGTTTCATTACATGCGTAACCAAACATTAGGCCTTGGTCGCCAGCGCCTTGTTCTTCTGGGCTAGTACGGTCAACACCTTGGTTGATGTCAGGAGACTGCTTACCAATCGTGTTTAAAATTGCACACGAGTCGGCATCAAAACCCATATCAGAATGAGTGTAGCCAATTTCACGTACAGTTTTACGTGTGATTTCTTCGATATCAACCCATGCGCTAGTAGTGATTTCACCACCAACCATAACCATACCAGTCTTTACGTAAGTTTCACACGCAACACGGGCATGAGAATCTTGTTCTAAGATGGCATCTAGTACCGCGTCAGAGATTTGGTCCGCGATTTTATCCGGATGACCTTCAGAAACAGATTCAGAAGTAAATAAATGTTTTGCCATTGTCTTTGCTCACAAATATTGCGCTTCACAAACGTCGGTAAGAGCGCTAAAAAATTTAGGGGCGTATTTTATCTAAAACAACGATAGTTGCATAGTGTTTTTACGCCTAGACGTCTAAATAAAATTACTAATAACTTTTTGTTCTTAAAAAAAATTCATAATGCCCAATTTAATCAGGTTTTTAATTGCATACAGCCCCTACAATAAGTAAGAATGGATCTTCAAATGAATACACACAATAACCAGCGCAAATACAGTAAAGGTAGGAGAATCCATGCCGTCTCGCAAAGAACTTGCAAATGCTATTCGCGTCTTATCAATGGACGCAGTACAAAAGGCCAAATCTGGCCACCCTGGAGCCCCTATGGGCATGGCTGATATCGCAGAAGTACTATGGCGCGATTATCTAAACCACAACCCAACAAATCCAGAGTGGGTAGATAGAGATCGATTTATACTTTCCAATGGCCACGGTTCAATGCTTATTTATTCTCTATTGCATTTAAGTGGTTATGATTTACCAATTGAGGAAATTAAAAACTTCCGTCAAATGCATTCAAAAACACCAGGACACCCAGAATATGGGTATGCGCCAGGTATTGAGACTACTACGGGCCCACTTGGTCAAGGGATCACTAACGCGGTAGGTATGGCGATTGCTGAAAAAGCATTAGCCGCGCAATTTAACCGCGAAGGTCACGATATTGTTGATCACCACACATATACTTTCTTAGGCGATGGTTGCTTAATGGAAGGTATTTCTCATGAAGCATGTTCACTTGCCGGCACATTAGGCCTAGGTAAGCTTGTTGCGTTTTGGGATGACAACGGTATTTCAATTGATGGTGAAGTTGAAGGTTGGTTTAGCGATGATACACCTGCACGCTTTAAAGCCTACGGTTGGCATGTAGTAAGTGACGTTGATGGCCATGACTCTGACGCTATCCGCGCAGCCATCGAAGAAGCACGCAGCATCACCGACAAGCCAACACTAATTTGTTGTAAAACAGTTATCGGTTATGGTTCACCAAATAAATCAGGTAGCCATGATTGTCACGGCGCACCACTAGGTGAAGACGAAATCAAAGCAGCACGCGAGTTCCTTGGTTGGACTGGTGAAGCATTTGAAATCCCAGCTGATATTTATGCACAATGGGATGGCAAAGAAAAGGGTAAACAACTTGAAGCTAACTGGGATGAAAAATTTGCCGCGTACGCCGCTGCACACCCAGAACTAGCCGCTGAATTTAAACGCCGTACTAGTAGTGAGTTGCCAGCAGATTGGGCTGAAAAATCACAAGCATATATTGAGCAACTAGACGCAAATCCAGCAAACCCAGCATCACGTAAGGCATCGCAAGACGCACTGAATGCATTTGGTCCATTACTGCCTGAATTTATGGGCGGATCAGCTGATTTAGCCGGTTCTAACCTGACTATTTGGAAAGGCTCTAAAGGCTTAACACGCGATGATGCCAGCGGTAACTACATCTATTACGGTGTACGTGAGTTTGGTATGTCGGCGATTATGAATGGTATTGCATTGCATAAAGGCTTTATTCCTTACGGCGCAACTTTCCTAATGTTTATGGAATATGCACGTAATGCTGTTCGTATGGCTGCACTTATGAAAGTGCCAAGCATTTTTGTATACACACACGATTCAATCGGTTTAGGTGAAGATGGTCCAACTCACCAACCAGTAGAGCAAATTGCTAGCATGCGTTTAACGCCAAACTTAGTTAACTGGCGCCCGTGTGACCAAGTTGAGTCTGCGATTGCATGGCAACAAGCGATTGAACGCCAAGATGGTCCAACATCACTTATCTTTACTCGCCAAGGCCTTGAGCAACAAACTCGCTCTGCGCAGCAATTAAGCGACGTGAAAAAAGGTGGTTATGTGCTGAGCTGTGATGGCGAGCCTGAGCTTATCTTAATCGCAACTGGTTCTGAGGTGCAATTAGCACAAGATTCAGCCGCGCAACTGCGTAAGCAAGGTAAAAAAGTACGTGTTGTCTCTATGCCATCGACCGATGTATTTGATGCACAAGACGCTGCTTATAAAGAAAGTGTACTACCAGCTGCAGTTTCACGCCGCGTAGCCGTAGAAGCAGGTATTGCTGACTACTGGTATAAATATGTAGGTTTAAACGGCGCTGTAGTAGGTATGACCACCTTTGGTGAGTCAGCACCAGCTAATGCGCTGTTTGAGCACTTTGGCTTCACGGTAGAAAACATCGTAAACAAAGCAAACGAATTGTTTTAACCTTAAAGGTTAAAATGTAAAAAGCCCGCACTGTGTTAAACGCAGTGCGGGCTTTTTTATACAGAGCTGTAAGCTTTAAGCCGTCAGCTATCAGCTATCAGCTATCAGCTATCAGTTTTAAGTCTGAGGCGCAGTGCTAGGGAAAAGCCGTAGGAGGGTGCTTTAGCCCCGATTTTATAGGCGCTTCAGTCCCGATGTTATGTTGTTTAAGTCGTTCTATTTGATTTCTCTTAAGCTGAAAAAAAACTTAGTGATAGTAATATCTTAGCTAATTTGTTAAAACTATATAAAGTAGAAAGTGAGCGTTAATTCAGCAGAAATATTTGCGAACAGCGCACTATAAAATTTTTAGGGCTGTCATAAAATATTTTACTTTTATTTAGAATGTTATATGGAATCTCTAGATTTGATTTGAGAATAATAATGGAAAATGAATCATTGGTAGAAACTAGACAAAATTTGGCTAGGCTTCCCGGTTCCTATGGCTTACATATTACGGATGCTCAGGAGCGATTTAGCTCTGCCTATGTGAAGTTGATGTGCGCAGCTGCGAAGATTAACTATAGTGAGCCCACGTCTGATAATGAGAGTGTCGATATTGAACTCATTGGTAAAGGATTTCAAGGTCGTTGGAAAAGACCGCGGATTTTGGCACAGCTTAAGTGTACGTCTAACTACAAATATATAGACATGGAAAAACAAGAACTGAGTTTTCCTCTACCTGTAAAGAATTATAATGACCTAAGAGAAGTTGACGACCTACCAAAGATTTTGATCGTAGTTTTTTGCCCTAAGGACAATCATGATTGGGTTCAGTATTCATCACTTCAGTCGAAAGTTAGGTTTTCAGGTTATTGGGTTAGCCTTGAAGGTGAGCCAGCAGTCAACAATAAAACTAGTGTGATAGTGAAAGTTCCTTTCACTCAGGCTTTTAACAATCTCACACTCATAGAATTGATGGAACAATATAGTGCTAGAGGGTTAATAATATGAGTCCAAAATTACCCTTAAATGACGTAACCAAGTACCTAGCTGGAAATGGCTGGCACAAATCATCTGAAATTAGAGACACCTTTCAGATTTGGCATAGTCGAGAGTTTCCTGAGTCAGAAGTAACGCTACCATTGAGTGAAGATCACAAGCGTTATGATGCACTCCTATTGGATACAATAGAAGAGCTATCTGCATACCTGAAAGTATCCCATGAAGCTTTGATCAAACAAATATCACCACAGGACTTTGACGCCATAATGGTTAGAGCGATTGCTTATGATGTTCAAAATGGATCAATTCCATTTGATGATGGTATAAAACTTCTATCTTCCTCTTATCAATTACTTAAACATTGTTCGAGAAAGATACAAAAATTTAAGAACAAGAACAAGCATTTGGGTAGTTATTACAACAATATTGGAATGGGACAAACTCAGATAGGTAGTTATGTTGTAGCTATCCATTCTCCTCTATACCGTGTAAATAGTGAGGAAGAGCCTACCTTGTTTTGTAGCAATTCATCCCTTGGTAGGATGATTAATAAGCTGTTTTATTCGAAATTAGCTAAGGTTTCTTCTGTCTTTGAGCGTGAATCAGATATTGAATCGATTACTCAGAAACTGCTTGAGCTAGGTGTAGATAAAAAAGATTGTGATGCGCTATTAGATATATTTGGTTTAAAAACCCATAGAGATATTGAAATTAAAGTTAATTGGTCTTCAAAAGAGTCCATTGAAGAGAAATATCAGAGTCTAATATCGTTTTACTCTAAAGATGCTCAAAAAATAGTTGAATATCGAGAAGTTTTGAAAGCAAAGAAGACCGAAAAAAGCATTCAGCTTTCTGGTGAGGTTGCTGATTTACATAGAGGTTATGACGATGATTTAGGGCGAGCTAAACTTAGGGCTAAATATCAGAATAGGGAGGTTAGCGTTTCTTTCACCGTTAGCGAAGATCTTTATCCAGTAATAGCTCATGCTCATGTAGAAAAAAAAATAGTGACACTTACTGGCGAGTTGGAAGTAATCAAAGTGGACAATAGAGTATCAGCTAATTTTAAGTCGCTTTCTGATTGTCAATTGTGCGAAAACCTAGAATTCAAGGAATTTGATAGGATGCAGGAACCCCCTGACAAAGCATCTAGAAGCGATTCATAACGCGCGGTATTTTTCTGTGGTCAATCTTAGTGTTTAAGAAGCAATACCGAAGTTTCGGTATTGCGTTACTTACATCTTAACGAGGCGTTTCCACTGTGAATCACTTGTACACCAACAGTGATTAAATAATTTATTTAGCTCTTAAACCCTTGACGCGCTAAAGCACGACCTGCAATGTCAGCACCTAGCATCATGAACATTTCTCACATCACTACACTTGCATGCTATGCGTCCTTAAGGCAATGTGGTCGCAGTTAAATTATAAATCAAAGAACAGGAGTGAGGATGTCTCAGTTTGATAATGTAAGTGTTGTTAAAACAGCGAACGTATATTTTGACGGTAAAGTATCAAGTCGTACCGTGGTTTTTGCTGATGGCAGCACTAAAACGTTAGGTTTTATGCAACCGGGTGAGTTTGAATTTGCTACGAGCAAAAAAGAATTGATGGAATTAAACGGCGGCCAGTGGGATGTATTACTCCCTGGTGAGACGAAATGGCAAACGATGTCAGCAGGGGAGTCTTTTAACGTTGATGCTAACGTTACCTTCCAAGTAAAAGTGACTGACTTTGCTGATTACTGTTGTTCGTATACTTAATATACAAATTAAGTGTCACGCTGAAAGCCCGCCATGCGCGGGCTTTTGCATATTTAATGTGACTAAATTGATCTGCATCAGCTGTAATAACAAATAAATTTCATATTTATGCTTTTCTGCCTTGTGTTAATCTAAATAGCCCCCAATACTAGTTATGAGGTAACATAAAAAAGGATACCCTATGAAAATTAATCTTTCTGGTCACCATGTTGACGTTACTGACTCTATTAGAGAGCACATCAACGAAAAATTTTCAAAAATTGCGAGTCATTTTCCATCTCTGATCGCACTAGATATCATTCTTTCAAAAGAGCATCATAAGCTCCAAGCAGAAATCAGTACCATATACGAAGGCGCGCGTTTATCCGTTAAAGGTGAGAACGAAGTTCTTTATCCAGCTATTGCAAACGCGGCTAAAAAACTCGATGCAGCACTAAAGCATCGTAAAGGCCAAATTAAAGCCAATTTACATGAAAAACCGGTGAGCACTACACCTGAAATTGCTCATGAAATTATTCAAGAAATGGACCTACGTTAAATAATAAAGACGCTAGATCTTAGGCAACTAGGATCTAGCGATTTACATCTAAAGGACTAGTCCTCTAAACCTCCGCTTTACTCTTTATTTCTTAATTAAAACGCTGTAACTTGCTTATTATTAACCATAAGTAATAAGTACACAGATGCAGTCAGCAGTATCAATTTGGCAAACTCGTTTAAACGCACTAGGTCCCGGTATTTTAATGGCGACCGCTGCAATTGGTGGCTCACATTTAGTGGCATCAACGCAAGCAGGGGCTATTTTTGGCTGGCAGCTATTTTGGTTAATCCTCGTTGTTAACGTGCTTAAGTATCCGTTTTTCCGCTTTGGTATCGAGTACACGCTAGCCACAAAAAAAAGCTTAGTTGAAGGCTATCAAAGTAAAGGCCCATGGTTTTTTTATAGTTTTATTGGGTTAAATATTATTGCTGCGGTAGTCAATACCGCTGGTGTGCTGCTATTAACGGCCAGTTTATTACACTACGCTTTACCGATTGCTATTTCAGTGACTTTACTGTGTTGGTTGATCCTCGCCGTTTGCTTAGTCATTTTATTACTTGGGCACTTTAAAGCACTCGATAACGTCGCAAAGGCTATTATGGGGCTACTTACACTAGCAACAGTCATTGCCCTAGCTATTGCATTTAGTAACGGCCCAATGGCACCTGCTGATTACGTTGGCCCATCTCCCTATGAACTTGCTATGCTGGGTTTTATGGTGGCATTGATGGGTTGGATGCCTGCACCGATTGAAATCTCAGCATTAAGCTCATTATGGCTTAAAGAAAAGCAAAGTCAGCAAAGCGTGACTAAGGCTCAGGGGTTGTTTGATTTTAATTTAGGTTATTGGTTAACCGCAGGGCTGGCATTAGTATTCTTTTCACTTGGTGTGCTAGTGCAATATGGGCAAAGCGCGAATATAGAGCTCGGCGGCGTGGCATTTGCTAAACAGCTTATTGATATGTATGCCCTGACCATAGGTGAATGGGCACGACCATTAGTTTCAATTATCGCGTTTTTGTGTATGTTTGGCACAACTTTAACCGTGCTTGATGGCTACGCCCGCACATTAAACGAATCACACAAGTTATTAGGTTTTAAACAAAGTAAGCACAGCTTAAATATCTGGTTGATAGTACAATCTTTGGCGGGGATGGCGGTGATCTTATTCTTTAAATCAGCCCTTGGCCCTATGCTTACTTTTGCCATGACGCTAGCATTTTTGACTACGCCGATTTTTGCATGGCTGAACTTCAGCTTAGTTCGCTCAGTGCCAAGTATTCAGCATTCCAAAGTAATACAAAGCTTGAGCTGGTTAGGACTGATTTATTTAGTTGGCTTTGCGTTGGTATTTTTGGTTTGGCAGCTTGGTTAACTTAAAAGGTAAGATGCCTAGCTGCAATGTGCGCGGGGTAAACCCGCGCCTACGTATTGGTAGCAGCGAGTTTACCTCGCCACGGGCTGCGAGCTTCGAATACTAGAACCTAGCTACTACCTAAAACCTAGCCCCTATTTTTCAATTACTTCAGGCTTACTTGAAAAAATCATCGTCGTTTTTAGCAAGCATAGCTTCAATATCTTCAATCATATCTTGGCTTAAATCATCTGCAGAGGTTATTGGTGCAGAGATTTTATTGTTTTCAAACGACCATTCGCCTAAATCAATTAACTGACAGCGTTTTGAACAAAAAGGGCGGTGCGGACTTTTTTCTGACCATTCGACTTGGGTTTTACACGTTGGGCAGCTTACAACTGTTGGCATAACATCTTCTCATACATATTGTTTACGATTTATAACTCTAAAACCTAGAAAGCTAGGTTTTAGGATCTTAAAAACTAGTTACTCGGTTTATCTCGGCTAATGAAGTCATACCGGCGGCAGCTTTTCTGAGGCCTGATAAACGCAAGTTATTAAAGCCTGACTTTAACGATACTTCAGCAATTTCTAGTGAATTACCGCCACGCATAATGATTTGCGCTATTTCTGGAGTAATCTGCATTACTTCATAAATACCCACACGACCTTTGTAGCCATCAGTGCAGCTATCGCAGCCTTTGGGTGCAAATAAAGTGAGTTCAGTTATTTGTTCAGGGCTAAAACCTTGGCGTTGTAACTCTTCGTCCGGCAAGCTTTCAGGTGCTTTACATTTAGGGCATAAACGTCGAGCTAAGCGCTGTGCGATAATTAAGCTAATCGAGCTGGCAACGTTATAAGCAGGTACACCCATATTAAGTAAACGGGTTAGGGTTTCAGGTGCAGAGTTAGTATGTAAGGTCGATAATACCAAGTGACCAGTTTGCGCCGCTTTAATAGAAATTTCAGCGGTTTCAAGATCTCGGATCTCACCGACCATCACCACATCAGGATCTTGACGTAAAAACGCTTTTAGCGCATTAGCAAAGGTCATCTCTGCGCGCGGGTTAATTTGTACTTGGTTGATACCTTCAAGGTTAATTTCAACCGGATCTTCTGCAGTGCTAATATTACGCTCTGGTTGGTTAAGAATATTCAAACCAGTGTAAAGCGATACTGTTTTACCCGAGCCGGTAGGGCCGGTAACTAAAATCATGCCTTGCGGTTGTTGCAGCGCATCCATATAGAGCTTTTTCTGCTCAGGTTCGTAACCCAGTACATCAATGCCAAGCATGGCACTGGATGAATCAAGGATACGCATTACTATTTTTTCGCCCCACAAAGTCGGCAGCGTACTTACCCGGAAATCGATACTTTTACGTTCGGTGATTTTAAGTTTGATACGGCCATCTTGTGGTTTACGTTTTTCGGCAATATCTAAGCGTGCCATTACTTTTATCCGCGCTGATAAACGCGTAGCTAAGCTGTTCGGCGGGCTGGCCATTTCATGTAAAATGCCATCGATACGAAAACGCACGCGGTATTTATGTTCGTAAGGTTCAAAGTGTAAATCCGAGGCGCCTTTTTTAATTGCATCCATCAAAATTTTATTGATGTAGACGATAATTGGGGCATCGTCTTTTTCGTCTTCGCCGTTGTTTTGTATTTCGCGAGGGCTTTCGGTATCTAACTCACTAAATTCTTTAAATTCTTCATCGCTTAAATGCAAACTACCAGAGGCATCAAGCAATTGCTCTATTTTGGCTTCAAGCTGGCGATAATCAACAACGACCACCTCACAGGCAAGCCCTGTACTGAATTCAAAGTTTTCAAAAGCACCATAATCAGTCGGATCCGACGCGGCAATGTAGAGTTTACGGCCTTTTTTAATTAAAGGCAGAATATGATGATCTTTGATCAGTTTTTCTTTAACAAGCTCTTTGGGGATCAGCTCGACGTCAAACTCACGTATATCAAAATAAGGCACTCGGAATAAGTCGATGCATTGCTCGGCAAGTTCATGACCATCAATACCGCTGCATTTTGCGATCAACTCTGCAGTTGAGCCATACTCACGTTGTTTGAGTTTGACTGTTTCTGCGTCAATACGGCCAAGCGTAATAAACTTTCTAAGTAATGGTGAATTAATATTCATTGCGCACCTTGGTTAGATCCTTTCATAGCCAGCAATTTATCAGAAAAAAGAATGGTATAACATCAGTCTTGTCGATTTAAGGTAATTTGACAACAAAAAGCTAAAAAGTTTTTGTTTATCACAACCGTTATCATCTTTATTAGTTAACTTTAGCCGTTAGTTGTAAGTAGTTTTGATGAAGTTGCATTATATCCTGCTCAACTAAATGCAATGGGCGGTTGTTATCAATCACATCGTCAGCTCGGTGGCGTTTATCCTCGCGTGACATTTGTGCGGCGATAATACTGCGTGCTTGCTGCTCAGAGGTGTTATCGCGGGCGATAGTACGCTTGAGTTGTATTTCTACAGGAACGTCAATCACTAAAGTGCGATCACAATATTGCTCAAGACCATTTTCAAATAGCAGTGGTGCGACGAGTACCACATATGCGCTGTTTGCAGAGTGTAAATCAGTAAGAGTTTTTTCACGGATCAGTGGATGCAGTAAATTATTAAGCCAAGTTTTTTGCGCTGTATCAGCAAAAATAATCTCACGTAATTGCGCCCGGTTTAAACTGCCGTCGGGGTTTAGCACTTGGGCACCAAAATACTCACTAATAGCAGCTAAACCAGGGCTATGCGGTTTGACTACGTGGCGTGCAATAATATCAGCATCAACCACGGTAATAGCGAGTTTTTCAAACATGGCACTAACGGCGCTTTTTCCGCAACCAATACCGCCGGTTAAGCCCAGCACCCAATTTTTCATCGGTTTATGAGTGGATGCATTCATATTAATAACCTAACAAATTAAAATAAAATACTTGGATTTGTGTGCCCCATAACAAAGTAACCCAACCTGCAATGGCTAAATAAGGCCCAAATGGAATTGGCGTGGCTTTATCTTTGCCTTGAATACTCAATAACGCGATACCAATAATAGCGCCCACTACACTCGATAATAAAACAATGGTGAGTAATGATTGCCAGCCAAGCAATGCGCCAAATACCGCCAGTAATTTAAAATCACCATAGCCCATGCCTTCTTTACCGGTGAGCAGTTTAAATAGCCAAAATACGCTCCAGAGGCTTAAGTAACCACATGCTGTACCAATAATGGCATCTGTTGGGGAGATAGTGATGCCCATTACCGCAGCAATTAATGCTAACCAGACTAAAGGTAAGGTGAGTTGGTCAGGCAGTAGCATATGATCAATGTCAATAAAGGTAAGGGCGACGAGCACCCAAGTAATTAAAATATACAGTAGTGCCTGCTCAGTCGCGCCCAAGGTGTAGGCCACTATTAAGCTTAAAACCGCAGTAAGCATTTCAACAATTGGGTAACGTACTGAAATTGGGTTACTGCAACTAGCGCAGCGACCTTTTAACAATAACCAGCTAATAACAGGAATGTTTTGCCAAGGCTTAATGGCCGTTTTGCATTTTGGGCAAGTAGAGTTAGGCTTGATCAGATTAAACTCAGCTTCTGTATTATCAGCTTTTGTGGGTTTTAAATCGTCAGCCAGTAAAACACGGCATTCTGTTTGCCATTCACGCTGCATCATTATCGGCAACCGGTAAATAACTACATTCAAAAAACTGCCAATACACAGGCTCACTAAGCCAACAGTGAGTAAGTAAAACCATAATTGGTTTTGCATAACAGTGATTATATCGAGAAAGAAATTTTGCATTCGCTAAAACCTAAAATCTAAAAACTACTAAAAGCTCGCACTTACGTGTATGTAGCAGCGAGTTTATCTCGTGACTGTTTATACATTTACACCGATAAACTTATTTTACCACCGAGGGCAGAAAGGTGCTGCGCGCTACACTGAGAGACCAAAGTAAAAAATCACTTATTTCTTCTCTGTGTTCTCGGTGGTGAATTAATCACTGACAGAACTTGAATCTAATTGCGCGGGGTAAACCCGCGACTACGCATTGGTAGCAGCGAGTTTACCTCGCGACTGTTTATACATTTACACAAACAAACTTATTTTACCACCGAGGGCACAAAGGCGCTGCGCGCTACACAGAGAAACCAAAGTAAAATATCACTTATTTCTTCTCTGTGAACTCTGTGTTCTCGGTGGTGAATTAATCACTGACAGAACTTTAATCTAATTGCGCGGGGTAAACCCGCGCCTACGTATTGGTAGCAGCGAGTTTACCTCGCGACTGTTTATACATTTACACCGATAAACTTATTTTACCACCGAGGGCACAAAGGTGCTGCGCGCTACACAGAGAAACCAAAGTAAAAAATCACTTATTTCTTCTCTGTGAACTCTGTGTTCTCGGTGGTGAATTAATCACTGACAGAACTTGAATCTATTGCGCGGGGTAAACCCGCACCTACGCATTGGTAGCAGCGAGTTTATCTCGCGACTGTTTATACATTTACACAAACAAACTTATTTTACCACCGAGGGCAGGAGACGCTGCGCGCTATACAGAGAAACCAAAGTAAAATATCACTTATTTCTTCTCTGTGAACTCTGTGTTCTCGGTGGTGAATTAATCACTGACAGAACTTTAATCTAATTGCGCGGGGTAAACCCGCGCCTACGCATTGGTAGCAGCGAGTTTATCTCGCGACAATGAGATTATTTTCGCGGTGGCAAGCCACTCGCCTACAAGTAATGTCCACAATCAAAAACCTTTCTGCACAAAGAGTAGAATGAGAGCAAATGAGAAAAGCGTTACGGGTTTCGAATACACCCTAGCCACTATTTTTACAATTACTTCTCTAAAGCGCAGCGTTTCTTAATCTCTGTGGTGAATAAATCACTTAAATAAAAAAGATGTTGCATTGCTTAATATAAATTAGGAGCATTCTTGCTTACAGCTTACAGCTTACAGCTTA